>JASLEG010000117.1 GCA_030151225.1 Burkholderia sp.
CTGGCAACGACCCTGATTCGACATATTAGCACCTGCTAAAATCCTGCTTTACCGAAAGTACGTGCCGGCAAAGCCACGCCGGGCATCGTTTCCCCGGTGTCACGGCCGCGCGCTCGCGAAGCCGGCCACACCCGGGCGCAATGAAGCACGTAACGCCCCACATTCCGGACTTGCTCCACTGGACCACACTCAGCATGTTGCCCGCTCATAAACACACTCTGGAAACGCTGCTGTCCGACGCCGTTCATCAGGTCGCCACCGCAACGCAGGGTTCGTCGGAAGCCGCGTTCGTCGCGCCGGTGATCGTCCTCGAACGGCCGAAGGTCGCAGCCCATGGCGACGTCGCATCGAACGTCGCCATGCAGCTCGCCAAGCCGCTGCGCGCCAACCCGCGTCAACTGGCGCAGCAGATCGTCGAAGCGGTGATGGCGCATCCGCAGGCCCAGGGCCTCGTGGACGCCGCCGAAGTCGCCGGGCCGGGCTTCATCAACCTGCGTCTCGCCGCATCCGCGAAGCAAGCCGTGGTCCCGGCTGTGATCGAACAAGGCCGCGACTACGGCCACTCCACCCTTGAAGCCGGCAAGCGCGTGCTGGTCGAATTCGTCTCGGCCAATCCCACGGGTCCGCTGCACGTCGGCCACGGCCGTCAGGCAGCGCTCGGCGACGCCCTGTCCAACCTGCTCGCCACGCAAGGCTATGCGGTGCATCGCGAGTTCTACTACAACGACGCGGGCGTGCAGATCGGCAACCTCGCCATCTCCACGCAAGCCCGTGCGCGCGGCCTGACGCCGGACGACGCCGGCTGGCCGCCTTCGGCCTACAACGGCGAGTACATCGCCGACATCGCGCGCGACTATCTCGCGCGCGCGACCGTCGCGGCCAAGGACGGCGCGCCGGTGCAGGGCAAGGGCGACGTGGAAGACCTCGATGCGATCCGCGTGTTCGCGGTCGCCTACCTGCGCCACGAACAGGACTTGGACCTGACCGCGTTCGGCGTGAAGTTCGACCAGTTCTACCTTGAATCCTCGCTGTACAACGAGGGCCGCGTCGAGACGACGGTGAACGCGCTGGTGGCCGCCGGCAAGACCTACGAGCAGGACGGCGCGCTCTGGCTGCGCACCACCGACGACGGCGACGACAAGGACCGCGTCATGCGCAAGACCGACGGCACCTACACGTACTTCGTGCCGGACGTCGCGTATCACGTCGCGAAGTGGGAACGCGGCTTCACGAAGGTCATCAACATTCAGGGCTCGGACCACCACGGCACGATCGCGCGCGTGCGCGCCGGCCTGCAGGGCCTGCACATCGGCATCCCGAAGGGCTATCCCGACTACGTGCTGCACAAGATGGTCACGGTGATGCGCGACGGCCAGGAAGTGAAGCTCTCCAAGCGCGCGGGCAGCTACGTGACGGTGCGCGACCTGATCGAATGGTCGGGCGGCGCCACGCCGGGCTCGGAAACCTCCCCCGAGCAGCTCGACGAGGCCGTCATCACGCGCGGCCGCGACGCCGTGCGCTTCTTCCTGATCTCGCGCAAGGCCGACACGGAATTCGTGTTCGACATCGATCTCGCGCTCAAGCAGAACGACGAGAATCCGGTGTACTACGTGCAGTACGCGCACGCGCGGATCTGCTCGGTGCTCAACGAGTGGAAGTCGCGCCACGGCGCGACCGAGGCACTGCTCGACGGCGCGGATCTCTCCCCGCTCGACAGCCGCGCCTCGATGTCGCTGCTGCAGAAGCTGGCCGAGTACCCGGACATGCTCGCGCACGCGGCCGGCGAGCTCGCCCCGCACGCGGTGGCGTTCTACCTGCGCGACCTCGCGGGCGAGTTTCACTCGTTCTACAATGCGGAGCGCGTTCTCGTCGACGACGAGGCGCAGCGCACCGCACGCATCGCGCTGCTCGCCGCGACGCGCCAGGTGCTCGCGAACGGCCTCGCGGTGCTCGGCGTGTCGTCGCCGAGCAAGATGTAAGCCGCCGGGTTTCGACCTCACGACGGCCGCGCCGATGCGCGGCCGTGCCACGAACTCCGATCCACGACTCTTTTAGCAGGTGACTCAAGCAATGGCACAACCGCGCCGCTCGTCGAAACCATCGAAACAAGCCGGGGGAACCTTTCTTGGCATCGTGCTGGGCCTGATCGTCGGCCTCGCGATTGCCGTGGTGGTCGCGCTGTACATCACGCGCGCGCCGTCGCCGTTCGTCTCGAAGGTCGCGCCGCCCGCCGACAACGGCGCGAGCCAGGCCCAGCCGTTCGACCCGAACCGCGCGTTGCAGGGCAAGACGCCGGGCCAGCCGGTCACGCCCCAGGCCGCCCAGCCCGCGCCGCCGAACACCGCGCCGGGCCAGGCCGCGAACCAGACCCAGCCGCCGCTGCTGCCCGAGCCGCAGATCGTCGAGGTGCCGGGCGCGAACGGCACGCAGGCCACGCCGAACCCGTCGGATGCGAACGGCGTCGCCGTGGCACCGAAGCCGGCCGACAACACGCCGAAGAAGGTCACGCCGCCGGCCACGGCCGCCAATCCGGCCGCCGGCAGCAACGCCGCCGCGCAGCCGAAGACGGCGCAGCAACAGCCGCCGAAGGCCGGCTCGAACGCCAGCGCGGCGAACACGCCCAACCCGGCCGACGCGAACAGCGGCTACTTCCTGCAGGTCGGCGCCTACAAGACCGAGGGCGACGCCGAGCAGCAGCGCGCACGCCTCGGCTTCCAGGGCTTCGAGTCGAAGGTCTCCAAGCGAGATGTCAGCGGCGTCACGTACTATCGCGTGCGGGTCGGCCCGTTCAACTCGTTCGACAACATGAACTCGGCGCGCCAGCGCCTGTCGGATGCCGGGGTCGACACTGCGGTGATCCGCTTTACGAAACAGTAAGCCGACCGGCCCGGGCCGGGCCGGTTTCATGCAACCGATCGAAATCCCAACATGAAAAAACTGCTCAGCACGCTGTTCCTGTCCCTGAGCCTCGCGGCCGGTTTCGCCGCGCAGGCCGCGTCGGCCGCACCGGTGGCCGGCAAGGACTTCGAGGTGATGAAGTCGCCGCAGCCGGTGTCGGCGCCGGCCGGCAAGGTCGAGGTGATCGAGTTCTTCTGGTACGGCTGCCCGCACTGCTACGAGTTCGAGCCGACGCTCGAGGCGTGGGTCAAGAAGCAGGGCGACAACATCGTGTTCAAGCGTGTGCCGGTGGCGTTCCGCGACGACTTCCTGCCGCACACGGCGATGTACTACACGCTCAACGCGCTCGGCGTGGCCGAGAAGGACACGCCGGCCGTGTTCAACGCGATCCACAAGCAGAAGAACTACCTGCTCACGCCGCAGGCGCAGGCCGATTTCCTGGCCACGCAAGGTATCGACAAGAGCAAGTACCTCGCCACCTACAACTCGTTCACGGTGCAGGGCCAGGTCAAGCAGGCCGGCGAACTCGCCAAGAGCTACGCGATCGACGGCGTGCCGACGATCGTGATCCAGGGCAAGTACAAGTCCGGTCCGTCGTACACGGGCAGCGTCGAGGGCACCGCGCCGGTGCTCGACTGGATCGTCCAGCAGGTCAAGGACAAGAAGCTGTAACGCCCTCCCCACCGCTGCGGACGCCGGCATGACTGCTCCCCTCAAAGTCTTCATCACCGGCGCCTCCAGCGGCCTCGGGCTGGCCCTCGCCGACGCCTACGCGCGGCAGGGCGCCACGCTCGGGCTGGTCGCGCGCCGCACCGAACCGCTCGCCGAATTCGCGCGGCGCCACCCTTCCCTCACCGTTTCCCTGCATCCCGCCGACGTGCGCGACGCCGAGGCGCTGCAGCGCGCCGCCGACGCGTTCGTGGCCGCCCACGGCCTGCCCGACGTGGTGATCGCCAACGCCGGCATCAGCAAGGGTGCGGTCACCGGCGAGGGCGATCTGGCGGCGTTCCGCGAGGTCATGGACATCAACTACTACGGCATGGTCGCCACCTTCGAGCCGTTCGTGGCCGCCATGAAGGCGCGGCGCCGCGGCACGCTGGTGGGCGTGGCGAGCGTGGCCGGCGTGCGCGGGCTGCCAGGCTCGGGCGCCTACAGCGCGTCCAAGTCGGCTGCCATGAAATATCTGGAGGCACTGCGCGTGGAGCTGCGGCCCTCGCAGCTCGGCGTGGTGACCATCGCACCCGGCTACATCCGCACGCCGATGACCGACCACAATCCGTACCGCATGCCGTTCCTGATGGATGCCGACCGCTTCGCCGAGCGCGCGCTGCGCGCGATCGCCGAACAGGACGCGTTCCGTGTAATTCCGTGGCAGATGGGCGTGGTCGCGAGGATCCTGCACGTGGCGCCGCGCTGGCTGTACGACCGCGTGTTCGAGAAGGCCCCGCGCAAGCCGCGCGCGGCCGGCGACGCCGCCTGAGCATCCGGGCCGGGCGCCAGGCCGCCCGGCCATCCTCGTCTCTCCCCCGCCCCCCCCTCTCCCCGCCGACGGCACCGCATCGATACCGATGCGTCCGCAATCATCTCCGCCGCCGCCGCACCGGCCGCACCGCGATCGCCGCAGCGCTGACGAGCCCCTTTCACACGGCGCCCCTTTTACCGGTATCCTAGTTCCCCTGCGCACGGCTTGCGGCCGTCGCGCCGCCGACAACAGACCCTGCCCGTGGGAGATCACATGCGTTTCACGATGTTCGCCGCCGCCGCGCTCGTCGCCGCCGCCCCTCTCGTCGCCACCGCGAAGCCGCTCACGGTCTGCACCGAATCGAGCCCCGACGGCTTCGACGTCGTGCAGTACAACTCCCTCGTCACCACCAACGCGTCGGCCGACGTGATCTTCAACACGCTGGTGTCGTACGACGAAGCGGCGAAGAAGGTGGTGCCGGCGCTGGCCGACAAGTGGGACGTGTCCGCCGACGGCCGTACCGTCACGTTCCATCTGCGCCCGAACGTGGCGTTCCAGAGCACCGACTACTTCAAGCCCACGCGCACGCTCGACGCCGACGACGTGGTGTTCACCTTCAGCCGGATGCTCGATGCCGACAATCCGTGGCACAAGGTGGCCGGCGCGAGCGGCTTCCCGCACGCGCAGTCGATGGGCCTCGTGAAGCTCGTGAAGTCGGTGTCGAAGGTGGACGACCACACCGTGAAGTTCGAGCTCAACGAGCCGAACGCCACCTTCGTGTCGATCCTCACGATGGGCTTCGCGTCGATCTACTCGGCCGAGTACGCCGACCAGCTGCTCAAGGACGGCAAGCAGCAGGACCTGAACGCCAAGCCGATCGGCACCGGCCCGTTCGTGCTGAAGAGCTACACGAAGGACGCGGTGATCCGCTACGACGTGAACCCCGGCTACTGGGGCCCGAAGCCGAAGATCGACCGCCTGATCTACGCGATCACGCCCGATCCGACGGTGCGCGCGCAGAAGGTCAAGGCCGGCGAATGCCAGATCGCGCTGTCGCCGAAGCCGCAGGACGTGGCCGCCGCGAAGGACGACAAGGCCGTGAAGATCGTGCAGACGCCGGCCTTCATGACCGCCTTCGTCGCGCTCAACACCGAGCACAAGCCGCTCGACAACCCGAAGGTGCGCGAGGCGCTCAATCTCGCCTTCGACCGCGCCACCTACCTGAAGGTGGTGTTCGACAACACCGCGACGCCGGCCGTGAACCCGTACCCGCCCAACACCTGGAGCTACGCGAAGTCGATCCCGGCCTATCCATACGATCCGGCCAGGGCCAGGCAGCTGCTCGCGCAGGCCGGCTTCCCGAACGGCTTCTCCACCACGATCTGGGTGCGCCCGACGGGCAGCGTGCTGAACCCGAACCCGAAGGCCGGCGCCGAGCTGCTGCAGGCCGACTTCGCGAAGATCGGCGTGAAGGCCGAGGTGAAGGTGATCGAATGGGGCGAGCTGATCAAGCAGGCCAAGCTCGGCCAGCACGACATGCTGTTCATGGGCTGGGCCGGCGACAACGGCGATCCGGACAACTACCTGTCGCCGCTGTTCAGCTGCAACGCCGTGAAGTCGGGCATCAACTTCGCGCGCTACTGCAGCCCCGAACTCGACAAGCTGATCGGCGACGGCAAGGAAACCGCCGATCAGGCCAAGCGCACCAAGGCGTACGAAGCCGCGCAGAAGATCATCCACGATCAGGCGCTGTGGATTCCGCTCGGCTACCCGACCGCCTATGCGATCACGCGCACCAACGTGAGCGGCTATCAGGTCAGCCCGTTCGGCCGCCAGAACTTCGGCGCCGTGTCGGTGCAGTAAGCGGGCAAGGGCGCGCCGCGCGCGCCCGGCAGCCCGGCGGCTGGATCGCGACGGCGGACTTCGGTCCGCCGTTTGCGTTTCGGCGCGCGCCCTTCAGGCCGCTGCGGCGGCGGCCGGCCGGAACCGGAACACGCCGTCGGCGCCCGTCTCGCGCGCGAGCTCGCCGTCGAGCCAGAGCAGGTGCAGATGCGCGATCGCCTCGCCGAGCGCGAAGGTCAGCTGGTGCACGTCGAGGTCGCGGCGGCGGAACATGATCGGCACGATGTCGGCCGCGCTCATCGGCCGCTCGGCGCAGGCCTGGCGCACCTCGTCGAGACGCGCCGCGTGGTGGTCGCGCAGCTGGCCGATGCGCGTGCGCAGGCCGCGGAACGGCTTGCCGTGCGAGGGCAGCACCAGCGTGTCGGCCGCCATGGGCGCGTAGCGCTCGAGCGAGTCGAGGTAAAGACGCAGCGGGTTCGCCTCGGGCTCGAGATCGAACACCGAGATGTTGGTGGAGATGCGCGGCAGCACCATGTCGCCCGAGATCAGCAGGCCGTCGTCCGCGCAGTGCAGCGCGCAGTGCTCGGGCGAGTGGCCGAAGCCCGTCACCACCTGCCAGCGCCGCCCGCCGATCGCGAGCGTGTCGGCCTCGCGCAGGCGCCGGTAGCGCGGCGGCACGGCCGGCACCAGGTCCGAGTAGTAGCTGTTGCGGTTGCGCAGCGTGTCGAGCCTGGCCTCGTCGGCCAGGCCGTGGCGCGCGAAGTGGGCCGCCGCGGCCGGGCCGCCGGCGTTCGAGCCGTTGCCGGCCGCCATCACGCTGCCGAACATGTACTCGCCGAGCGTCATCCACAGCCGCACCTGCCAGCGCGCGCGCGCGCCGCCCTCGCAGATCCAGTTCGCGAGCCCGAGGTGATCGGGATGGCAGTGCGTGACGATCACGCGCAGCACCGGCAGGCCGTCCAGGTGCGTGTCGAACACGTGCTCCCAGTTGCGGCGGATCTCGTCCGAGGCGATGCCGCAGTCGATCACGGTCCAGCCGGCCTGCCCGTCGATCTCGTCGCGCAGCAGCCAGAGGTTGATGTGGTCGAGCGAGAACGGCAGCGGCATGCGCAGCCAGCGCACGCCCGGCGCGACCTCGAGGAAGTCGCCCGCGGCGGGCAGCGTGTCGGCGAAGGGGTAGTCGAGTTGCAGTTCCAGTGCGTTCATGGCGTCTCGAATGTTGTGGGCGTGTGGGGCGGCGCCCGGTGCGGCGCCGCGGCAAGGCGTGCGACGATTCTAGCGCGGGCGGCCGATGCGGGACGCGAGCCGCCGGCCAAACGGGCGCCGCGACCACGGCCGGCCACGCCTCGCCCACCTTGTCTCAAAAAATATTCCCGGCGTTTTTCGGTCCCGAACCGGGCCGCTTGCCGGCAGATACGCGATTCGTCGCGCAAGTTCGCCGAACGCCATCGATCCGACCCCGCATCGGGCGCGGGCGACGCAGCGCCGGCGCCGGTTGCGGGCCGCCGCAGCGGTAAAATGAGCGCCTCGCCCCCGCCACGCGCCCGGACGGACCATGCACCACTTCCCCAAACTGCTTTCGTCGCAAATCGGTTTCGACGTCGCCCAGACGATGCTCGAAAATTTCGATCGCCATTACCGGATCTTCCGGGACGCGGCCATCGAGGCGAAGGCACGGTTCGAGGCTGGCGACTGGCATGCGCTGCAGCGGCTCGCGCGCGAGCGCATCACGTCCTATGACGCCCGCGTGCGCGAATGCGTGGTGCTGCTGGAAGACGAATACGACGCCGAGCGCATCGACGACGAGGTCTGGCAGCAGATCAAGCTGCACTACATCGGCCTGCTGACCACCCACCTGCAGCCCGAGTGCGCGGAAACCTTCTTCAATTCGGTGTGCTGCAAGATCCTGCACCGCTCGTACTTCCGCAACGACTTCATCTTCGTGCGCCCGGCGATCTCGACCGATTACCTGGAAAACGCCGCGCCGGCCGCCAGGCCCACCTACCGCGCCTACTATCCGGCGCAGGACGGCCTGGCGGCCACGCTCGCGCGGGTGGTGACGAACTTCCAGCTCGACACGCCGTTCGAGGATCTCGAGCGCGACACGGCCTGCCTGATGCAGGCGCTGCGCGACGACGCCGGCACGCCCGACGCGCTCGGCCAGGCGGCCAACTTCCAGATCCACGTGCTGTCCTCGCTGTTCTTCCGCAACAAGAGCGCCTATATCGTGGGGCGCATCATCGACGGCGAGCGCACGCTGCCGTTCGCGGTGCCGGTGCGCCACACCGGCCGCGGCACGCTCGCGCTCGACACCGTGCTGCTGCACCGCGACCAGTTGCAGGTGCTGTTCGGCTTCGCGCATTCGTACTTCCTGGTGGACATGGACGTGCCCTCGGCCTATGCCGACTTCCTCGCGTCGATCATGCCCGGCAAGCCGCGCGCCGAGATCTACACCTCGCTCGGGCTGCAGAAGCAGGGCAAGGCGCTGTTCTATCGCGACCTGCTGCATCACCTCTCGCATTCGAGCGACCGCTTCGTGATGGCGCCGGGCATCAAGGGCATGGTGATGCTGGTGTTCACGCTGCCGTCGTTCCCGTACGTGTTCAAGGCGATCAAGGACCGTTTCCCGCCGCCGAAGGACACCTCGCGCGAACGCATCATGGAAAAGTACCAGCTCGTGAAGCGCCACGACCGGCTCGGGCGCATGGCCGACACGCTCGAATACTCGAGCGTGGCGCTGCCGCTCGCGCGCCTGGACGACGCGCTGCTGCGCGAGCTCGAGCGCGAGGCGCCGTCGCTGCTCGAACACGATGGCGACAACGTGGTGATCCGCCACCTGTACATCGAGCGCCGCATGACGCCGCTCAACCTGTACCTGCAGCACGGCAGCGACGCCGAGATCGCGCACGGCGTGCGCGAATACGGCAACGCGGTGAAGGAGCTGATCGAGGCGAACATCTTCCCCGGCGACATGCTCTACAAGAATTTCGGGGTGACGCGTCACGGCCGCGTGGTGTTCTACGACTACGACGAGATCGAATACCTGACCGACTGCCACGTGCGCCACGTGCCGCCGCCGCGCCACGAGGAGGACGAGCTCTCTGACGAGCCGTGGTACGCGGTGGGCCCGCGCGACATCTTCCCCGAAACCTATCGGCCGTTCCTGCTCGGCGACGCGCGCGTGCGCGAGGCCTTTCTCGCGCAGCACGCGGACTTCTTCGAGCCGGCCCTCTGGCAGGCGAGCCAGGCGCGCGTGGCGCGTGGCGAGCTGCCCGACGTTTTCCCGTACGATCCGTCGCTGCGTTTCAGCGTGCGCTATCCGGCGCGCTTCGCGGAACCCGGCGCGTTTCATGGAACCCGGCGCGCCGCCCGGGCGACGGACACCGACCTGCTTCAACCCATTTCCCTTTCCAGTCACGGACACCCGCGATGAATACCAACCATCACCCGCTCTCCCACCTGTTCGAGAACAACGACGCCTGGGTCAAGCGCAAGCTCGCCGACGATCCGCAATTCTTCGAACGCCTGAAGGATCAGCAGGCGCCCGAGTATCTGTGGATCGGCTGCTCCGACTCGCGCGTGCCGGCCAACCAGATCATCGGCCTGCCGCCGGGCGAGGTGTTCGTCCATCGCAACATCGCCAACGTGGTGGTGCACACCGACCTGAACTGCCTGTCGGTGCTGCAGTTCGCCGTGGACATCCTGAAGGTCAAGCACATCATGGTGGTGGGCCATTACGGCTGCTCGGGCGTGAACGCCGCGCTGACCAACCGCCGCGTGGGCCTCGCCGACAACTGGCTGCACCACGTGCAGGACGTGCGCGACCGCCACGCCGCGCTGCTCGACGAATGGCCGATGGGCGAGTCGCGCTACCGCCGCCTGATCGAGCTGAACGCGATCGAGCAGGTGGTGAACGTGTGCCGCACCACGATCGTCAACGACGCCTGGCATCGCGGCCAGGAACTCACCGTGCACGGCCTCGTCTATGGTGTGCACGACGGGCGCATGCGCAACCTCGGCATGGCCGTGTCGTCGGCCGACGAGCTGTCGAGCGTGTACCAGCGCTGCGTCGAGGCACTGTCGGCCGGCCGCGCCTCGACGGCCGACAACGACATGGTGGCGGCCGATGCCCGCTTCGTGGACGTGGCCGAACAAGTCGCACAATCCATCCAGGAGACGAAACATGACAACTGTTGACACCGATCCCGTCGTCATCGCCGCGGCGGCCCGCACGCCGATCGCGAGCTTCCAGGGCGCCTTCGCCTCGCTCGCCGCGCCGCAGCTCGGCACGGCGGCGATCGCCGCGGCGCTCGAACGTGCCGGCCTCGCGCCGGACGCCGTGGGCGAAGTGCTGATGGGCTGCGTGCTGCCGGCCGGCCAGGGCCAGGCACCGGCGCGCCAGGCCGCGCTCGGCGCGAAGCTGCCGCTCGCCACCGGCTGCACCACCATCAACAAGATGTGCGGCTCGGGCATGCGCGCGGCGATGTTCGCGCACGACATGCTGCTGGCCGGCTCGGCCGAGGTGATCGTGGCCGGCGGCATGGAGAGCATGAGCAATGCGCCCTACCTGTTGCCGAAGGCGCGCGCCGGCATGCGCATGGGCCACGGCCAGGTGCTCGACCACATGTTCCTCGACGGCCTGGAAGACGCCTACGACAAGGGCCGCCTGATGGGTACCTTCGCCGACGAATGCGCGGCCGAATACGGCTTCACGCGCGAAGCGCAGGATGCCTACGCGATCGAGTCGCTCGCGCGTGCGAAGCGCGCCAACGAGGACGGCTCGTTCGACTGGGAAACGGCCGCCGTGACGGTGGCCGGCAGGAAGGGCGAGACCGTCGTGTCGCGCGACGAGCAGCCGTTCTCGGCCAACCCCGACAAGATTCCCACGCTGAAGCCCGCGTTCGGCCCGAACGGCACCGTGACCGCCGCGAACGCCTCGTCGATCTCCGACGGCGCCGCCGCGCTGGTGATGATGCGCGCCTCCACGGCCGAGCGGCTGGGCCTGGCACCGATCGCGCGCGTCGCGGGCCACAGCACCTTCGCGCAGGCCCCGGCGCGCTTCACCACGGCGCCGGTCGGCGCGCTCGAGCGGCTGTTCGCGCGCACCGGCTGGCGGCCGTCCGACGTCGACCTGTTCGAGATCAACGAGGCGTTCGCGGTGGTGGCGATGGCCGCGATGAAGGAGCACAAGCTGCCGCACGAGCGCGTCAACGTGAACGGCGGCGCCTGCGCGCTCGGCCATCCGATCGGCGCCTCGGGCGCGCGCATCCTCGTCACGCTGCTCGGCGCGTTGCGCGCCCGTGGCGGCCGCCGCGGCGTCGCGAGCCTCTGCATCGGCGGCGGCGAAGCCACGGCGATGGCCGTCGAGCTGATCTGACCCGCCAATCCACCACGCCGACACCGGCCGCCCCGAGCGGCGGTGCTCGGCATGCATTGCCCAGGCAAGGAGACTTGATCCGATGAAAACCGTCCTGATCGTCGGCGCCTCGCGCGGACTCGGCAGGGAGTTCGTGCGCCAGTACCGGCGCGACGGCTGGAACGTGCTCGCCACGGCGCGCGACGCGGCCTCGCTCGACGCGCTGCGCGCGCTCGGCGCCACGGCCCACGCGCTCGACGTGACCGACGCCACCCAGCTCGCCGGCTTCGGCTGGAAGCTCGACGGCGAACGGCTCGACGCCGCCATCGTGGTGTCGGGCGTGTACGGCCCGCGCACGCAGGGCGTGGAGACGCTCGACGCGGCCGATTTCGACGCGGTGATGCATACCAACGTGCTCGGCCCGATGCAGCTGATGCCGATCCTGCTGCCGCTGGTCGAGGAAGCGCGCGGCGTGCTGGCCTTCGTGTCGAGCATCATGGGCAGCACGGGCGCGGTGACCGGCACCACCGGCTGGCTCTATCGCGCCAGCAAGGCCGCGCTGAACAACGCGGTGCGCGTGGCCGCGCTGCAGACCCGCGAGGCCGCCTGCGTGTCACTGCACCCGGGCTGGGTGCGCACCGACATGGGCGGCAGCAGCGCCGCCATCGACGCCGAGACGAGCGTGACCGGGATGCGCCGCGTGCTCGCGCGCGCCGCGGAAAACGTGGCCGGTGCCAACGGCCGCTTCTATCAATACGACGGCGCGGAGCTGGTGTGGTGAGCGGCACGGCCCTGCCCGCCGGGCGCCCCGAGCTGTGTCCGTGCGGTGGCGCACAGCCGGGCCGCAAGCCCGAGCGCGCGCCGCGCTACGCGGCCTGCTGCGGGCCGCTGATCGATGGCGGCACGCCGGCGCCGAACGCCTGGCAACTGATGCGTTCGCGCTACACCGCCTACGTGCTCGGCGCGACCGACTACCTGCGCGCGAGCTGGGACCCCGCCACCTGCCCGGCCAACCTCGACACCGACGACGGCCCGCGCTGGCTCGGCCTCGACATCAGGCGTTACGCCGAGCAGGACCCCACCCACGCGCTCGTGGAGTTCGTCGCGCGCTTCAAGCACGGCTCGCGCGCCGAGCGCCTGCACGAGACCAGCCGCTTCTCGCGCGATCGGCACGGAATCTGGCGCTATATCGACGGGGACGTACGCGAACGCTGAGACTGTGACGCAAGTGTGAAGAAAGGGTTTTACCGCGTTGCACAAGCTGAATTTGTCGGGCTAGGATGGCCTCTGGTTTCCCATGGAACGAGGCACAGGTACCGATATGGTCTGGAGCAAGGTGTTAGCAGGTTGCATGGCGGCGTGTGTGCTGTCGGCCGCCCAGGCCGGCACCTTGTCCATTCCCGCAGCGGCCCCCGGCGCGAACGCGCCGGCCTCCCCCGCCGCGGCCAGCCCGGCTCCCGTCGCCAGCACGCTCGCCGGCGCGGAACGTTTCGACTACAACGAGCCGGGCCTGCCCCAGGTCACGGCCGACATGAACGAACAGATCATCCGGATTCCCGCCGATGCGAGCGGCTCCGTGATGCTCGAGGCCACCGTCTTCAAGCCGAACGGCCCCGGTCCGTTCCCGCTCGTCGTCTTCAATCACGGCAAGAACCCCGGTGATCTGCACGCGCAGCCGCGCAGCCGGCCGATCGCGTTCGCGCGCGAATTCGTGCGCCGCGGCTATGCCGTGGTGGCACCGAACCGCGAAGGCTTCGCGGGCTCGGGCGGCACCTACGTGCAGGAAGGCTGCGACGTCGAGCGCAACGGCATGGCACAGGCGCGCGACGTCGGCGCCACCATCGATTACATGGCGAAGCAGCCCTATGTCGATGCGAACCGCATCGTGGTGGCCGGCACCTCGCACGGCGGCCTCGTCTCGCTCGCCTACGGCACCGAAGCGGCCAGGGGCGTGCGCGGCATCATCAACTTCTCGGGCGGCCTGCGCCAGGACCTCTGCGAAGGCTGGCAGAAGAACCTCGTGGGCGCGTTCGACAGCTACGGCCAGGAAACCCGTGTGCCGTCACTCTGGCTGTACGGCGACAACGATTCGGTGTGGTCGCCGGCGCTCGTCGAGCGGCTGCGCGAAGCCTACGTGTCGCACGGCGCGAGCACGCTGTTCGTCGATTACGGCACCTACAAGGACGATTCGCACCGCCTGATCGTGGATCGCGACGGCGTGCCGATCTGGTGGCCGTCGGTCAACGCCTTCCTGGCCGAGCTGAACCTGCCCACCACGGTGCAGTACGCCGTGGCGAGCCCGCACACGCCGTCGGCCTCGGGCTACGCGTCGATCGACGCCGTGAACGCCGTGCCCTTTCTGGATTCGGCCGGCCGCGACGGCTATCGCCACTTCCTGAGCCAGCATCCGAGCCGCGCGTTCGCCGTGTCGGCCGAGGGCGCGTGGTCGTGGGCCGAAGGCGGCGACGATCCGATGGCGCTGGCGCTCGAGAATTGCCGCCAGCAGGGCACCGGCCCGTGCCGCCTGTACGCGGTCGACAACCAGGTGGTGTGGCGCAGCAACGACGCGCCGGCCACCGTGCAGGCGATCGTGCCGACCGACACCGTGGTCGCCCATCCGCTGGCCAGCCGCTGATCCGCTGCGGCGCGGCACGTTGCCGCGCCGCCCCCTTCCGGGATTTCCCCGCTTTCCCTGCTTCCACCTCCTGCGGCGCGCCTTGCCCACCGCCGATCGATTCGTCCCCTTTACGCGCCCGCCGCGCCGCCGCCTGCCGCACGAGGATTTCGTCGGTCGAGTGTCGCGAGTTTGCCGTCGTCATCTGCGGCCTTTTCGGGGCAACGCGCCCGAACCGTCGCGAGCCCCTCGCAACCTCGCCGAACCCCATGCGGAGCAAGGCTCCGAGCCTTTGTAACCGATGCTGCGGCGCGCCGCGAATCGCGTTAATCTCTGGCCCGTTTTGGTATTTGCACGCGCGCGTTCGCGGCCCCGTCGAGCGACCATCCGCTCCGGCCGCCGCGATCGATTCGGCCCCGAATCCCGTGCGCGCCGTGCCCCGTTCCGGAGCTGTTTTGAGCACACGACCCGACGACTGGGTTGCGCGCAGCCTGCGCGCAGTCTGGCACCCCTGTACGCAGATGAAGCACCACGAGCGCATGCCGCTCGTCCCGATCGCGCGCGGCGCCGGCCCCTGGCTGTACGACCGCGACGGCGCGCGCTATCTCGACGCGATCAGCTCGTGGTGGGTGAACCTGTTCGGCCATGCCAACCCGCGCATCAACGCCGCGCTGAAGGCGCAGCTCGACACGCTCGAGCACGCGATGCTGGCCGGCTGCACCCACGAGCCGGCGATCGAGCTGGCCGAGTGCCTCGCCGCGCTCACGCAGCACACGCTCGGCCACGCGTTCTTCGCCTCGGACGGCGCGTCCGCCGTGGAGATCGCGCTGAAGATGAGCTTCCACGCCTGGCGCAACGGCGGCCACGCCGGGAAGCGCGAATTCGTGTGCGTGGCCAACGGCTATCACGGCGAGACGATCGGCGCGCTCGGCGTGACCGACGTGGCGCTGTTCAAGGACGCCTACGACCCGCTGATCCGCCACGCCCACGTGGTGGCCTCGCCCGACGCGCGGCAGGCCGCCGACGGCGAGAGCGCGGCCGAGGTGGCCGCGCGCGCGCTGGCCGAGGTCGAGGCGCTGTTCGCCGAGCGCGCCGGCTCGATCGCCGCGCTGATCGTCGAGCCGCTCGTGCAGTGCGCGGCCGGCATGGCGATGCACGATCCGTCGTACGTGCGCGGCCTGCGCGCCCTGTGCGACCGCTACGCGGTGCACCTGATCGCCGACGAGATCGCGGTGGGCTGCGGGCGCACCGGCACCTTCTTCGCCTGCGAGCAGGCCGGCGTGTGGCCCGACTTCCTGTGCCTGTCGAAGGGCATCAGCGGCGGCTATCTGCCGCTGTCGCTGGTGCTGTCGCGCGACGCCATCTACGACGCGTTCTACGACGACGACACCGCGCGCGGCTTCCTGCATTCGCACTCGTACACGGGCAACCCGCTCGCGTGCCGCGCGGCGCTCGCCACGCTCGACCTGTTCGCGAGCGACGACGTGCTGGCCGCCAACACGCGCAAGTCGGCGCGCCTCGCCGCCGCGCTTGCGCCGCTCGGCGAACGCGACGGGATCCGCCACCTGCGCCAGCGCGGCACGATCTTCGCGTTCGACGTGGCGCTCGCGCCCGAGGCCGCGCGCGGCTTCTCGCGCCGCTTCTTCGAGCAGGCGCTGAAGCGCGAGCTGCTGCTGCGCCCGATCGGCACCAGCGTGTACCTGATGCCGCCCTACGTGCTGGCCGACGACGAGCTCGACTGGCTCGCCGCGCAGACGCAGGCCACGCTCGACGCGACGCTGGCCGAGATCCGCGCCGAGGTGCGCGCATGAGCCGCGACCTGATCGCCGCGCTCGAGGCCGGCATCGCCGGGATCGACGCGCAGGGGCTGCGCCGCGTGCGCCGCACCGCCGACACGGCCTGCAGCGCGCACATGCGCGTGGACGGCCGCGACATCGTCAGCTTCGCCAGCAACGACTACCTCGGCCTGGCCGCGCACCCGGCGCTCGCGGAGGCGTTCGCCGAAGGCGCGCGCCGCTACGGCTCCGGCAGCGGCGGCTCGCACCTGCTGGGCGGCCACTCGCGCGCGCACGCGCGGCTCGAGGACGAGCTCGCCGCCTTCTCGGGCGGCTTCACCGATCGCCCGCGCGCGCTGTACTTCAGCACCGGCTACATGGCGAACCTCGCCGCGCTGACCGCGCTGACCGGGCGTGGCGCCGCGATCTTCTCCGATTCGCTGAACCACGCCTCGCTGATCGACGGCACGCGCCTGTCGCGCGCCGACGTGCACGTGTATCCGCACGGCGACACCGACGCGCTCGCCGCGCTGCTCGCCGCCTGCACGGCCGACACCAGGCTGATCGTGTCGGACACCGTGTTCAGCATGGACGGCACGATCGCGCCGCTCGCGCGCCTGGCCGAGCTGGCCGAGGCGCACGGCGCCTGGCTCGTGATCGACGACGCGCACGGCTTCGGCGTGCTCGGCCCGCAGGGCCGCGGCGCCCCCGCCGCCTACGCGCTGCGCTCGCCGAACCTGATCTACGTGGGCACGCTCGGCAAGGCCGCCGGCGTGGCCGGCGCGTTCGTGATCGCGCACGAGACCGTGATCGAGTGGATGATCCAGCGCGCGCGCAGCTACATCTTCACGACCGCGGCGCCGCCGTCGGTCGCGCACGCCGTGTCGGCCAGCCTCGCGCTGATCGGCGGCGAGGAAGGCGAGGCGCGGCGCGCGCATCTGGCCGCGCTGATCGCGCGTACCCGCGAGGTCCTGCGCGGCACGCGCTGGCAGCCGATCGATTCGGCCACCGCCGTGCAGCCGCTCGTGATCGGCGAGAACGACGCCACCCTGGCCGCGATGCGCGCGATGGACGCGCACGGCCTGTGGGTGCCGGCGATCCGCCCGCCCACCGTGCCGGCCGGCACCTCGCGGCTGCGCGTGTCGCTGTCGGCCGCGCATTCGTTCGACGATCTGGCGCGGCTCGAGGCGGCGCTGGCCGAAGCCGGCCGCGCGGAGGCCGCGGCATGAACCCGAACCCGGATCCGACCATGAACACCCTGTCCTGCTTCGTGACCGGCACCGACACCGAGATCGGCAAGACCTTCGTGTCCGCCGCGCTGCTGCACGGCTTCACGCGCCACGGCCTGCGCGCGGCCGCGATGAAGCCGATCGCGGCCGGCGCCGAGGAACGCGACGGCGTGCTGCACAACGAGGACGCCGACCAGCTCGACGCGGCCGCCAGCGCGCCGCTGCCCGACGCGATCCGCACGCCCTACATGCTGAAGGCGCCCGCCGCACCCCACATCGTGGCCGCGCACGAGGGCGTGACGCTCGACATCGCGCCGATCGTGGCCGCGCACGCGCAGGCCTGCGCCGCCGCCGACATCGTGGTGGTGGAAGGCGTGGGCGGCTTTCGCGTGCCGCTCGGCGACACGCTCGACACCGCCGACCTCGCCGTCGCGCTGCAACTGCCGGTGGTGCTGGTGGTGGGCGTGCGGCTCGGCTGCATCAACCATGCGCTGCTGAGCGCCGACGCGATCGCCGCGCGCGGCCTGCGCATCGCGGGCTGGGTGGCGAACCGCGTCGACCCGGCCATGCTGTACGCCGACGAGAACATCGCCACCATCGCGCAGTGGCTCGCGCGCGAACACGACGCGCCCCTCATCGGCGAGATCGCCCACATGACGCCGCCCGCCCCCGAACGGGCCGCCGCGGCACTCGACATCGACCGGCTGCTCGCGGCGCTGCGCGCCGCGCGGCCGTGACACCCTGCTCCCCGCCCTTCACGAGGACCCCGCCATGACCCAAGCCCAAACCGTCGCCCCGGACGCGATCAAGACGCCCGAAGCGGTGCCCGTCGGCATGCCGAGCGCGCCGCGCTGGCGCGTCGCCGACGTCGTCAAGCTGTACGAACTGCCGTTCAACGATCTGCTGTTCCGCGCGCAGCAGGTGCACCGCGAGCACTTCGACGCCAACGCGATCCAGCTCTCCACGCTGCTGTCGATCAAGACGGGCGGCTGCGAGGAGGATTGCGGCTACTGCTCGCAGTCCTCGCACCATGAAACCGAGCTGAAGGCCAGCAAGCTGATGGACGTGGGCGCCGTGCTCGACGCGGCGCGCGCGGCCAAGGCCAACGGCGCGACGCGCTTCTGCATGGGCGCCGCGTGGCGCAGCCCGAAGGAGCGCCACATCGAGCCGCTCGCCGAGATGGTGCGCGGCGTGAAGGAGCTGGGCCTGGAGACCTGCATGACGCTCGGCATGCTCGACGACGGCCAGGCGCAGGCGCTGTCCGACGCCGGCCTCGACTACTACAACCACAACCTCGACACCTCGCCCGAGTTCTACGGCCAGGTGATCTCGACGCGCACCTACCAGGATCGCCTCGACACGCTCGACCGCGTGCGCGACGCCGGCATCAACGTGTGCTGCGGCGGCATCATCGGCATGGGCGAATCGCGCCGCGAGCGCGCCGGCCTGATCACGCAGCTCGCGAACATGAATCCGTATCCGGAATCGGTGCCGATCAACAATCTCGTGGCGATCCCGGGCACGCCGCTCGAAGGCACCGCGCCGCTCGATCCGCTCGAATTCGTGCGCACCATCGCCGTGGCGCGCATCACCATGCCGAAGGCCATGGTGCGCCTGTCGGCGGGCCGCGAGCAGCTCGACGACTCGATGCAGACGCTGTGTTTCATGGCCGGCGCGAACTCGATGTTCTACGGCGATCAGCTGCTGACCACGAGCAACCCGCAGGCGCAGAAGGATCGCGAGCTGCTCGCGCGGCTCGGCATGCGCGCCGAGGCGGCGCAGCAGATGCCGGTGGCGGCGGCCGAGCCCGAGGTGAAGTGCGCGCACGCGCCGGGGCCCGTGGCGAACTGAGGCACGGCTTGGCCATGACGCAATGACTCACGGCGCACCGCGGTTCGGGTGCGCCGTGGGCGTTCCTGGGGCGCGCCCGCCCTCTTCACGCGTGGAGCGTTTCGATCGTGACCCGCTACCCGATGGCCGACGCGGTGCCGCGCGGCATGGACAAGGACAAGGTCGTGGCCCAGGCCCGCCGCGCGTTCGCCGGCTCGCTGGCGAACGACACCAAATGGAACGCGTTGATCGCCCACGTGCGGGCCCTTGAAGACGGGCGGCCGTCGTTCCGGTCGAAGTGGGTGAGCGGCCACATCTCGGAATGGGATGTGGAGTGGTTCCACCACCTGCCGTTCCCGTTCGTGGGCGTGGCGTGGCTGGACCTCGGGCTGCGCGTGAACCGCCGGCAGCCGGTCCGGCGGGGCGCCGAGATCGTCGACTGCAGCGAATCGATCACGCGCCTGCTGGCCGGGATCGGCTTCGAATTCGAGGTGCGCGGCGACGTGGCCCGGATCTGGGGCTACGCCCCGAAGTGCTACGCCGATTTTCCGCCGGCCGCGTGAATCACGGGCCGTTTGCGTTCAGACGCGCGCCGCTGCCCCGTTCACGGTCGCGCGCACCTTCGCCACCAGCGTCGCATCCACCGGGCCCCAGGTCTCGCCGCGCTCGCGCACGCCCGAGCCGACGTGCACCGCGCGCACGCCGGTGGCACGCACGACGTCGCCGATCGTGTCCACCGTGAGCCCCGCGCCGGCCATCACCTCGAACGGGCGGCCCGCGGCGCGGCGCACGAGGCGCGCCACGGTATCGCTGCCGGCGATCACCGACGGATGGCCGCCCGAGGTCAGCAGCGACTTCACGGCGGGAGTCTCGAGCAGCGTGTCGAACGCGGCATTGAGCTCGCGCGACACGTCGAAGGCGCGGTGGAACGTGATCGGCCTGCCGTCGGCCGCATCCGAGATGCGCGCGAGCGCGGCCGTGTCGATCTCGCCGAGCGGGGTCAGCGCCCCGAACACGATGCCCGAGGCGCCGGCCGCCACCGCGGCGCGCGTGTCGCGCTCGAGGATCGCGAGCTCGTCGGGGGCATACACGAAGCCGCGCGCATGCGGCCGCACGATCACGTTGACGGGAATCGACAGGGTGCCGGCCACCGCCTCGATCAGGCCGATGCTCGGCGTGAGGCCGCCCTCCGCCAGCCCGGTGACGAGCTCGATGCGGTCGGCGCCCGCGCGCGCGGCGGTGTGCGCGTCGGACAGCGTGGTGGCGATGACTTCGAGGAGGATCGGGGCGGCGGACATGCGGGGAGCTCCGGTGGCGAACGGGGAGCTCGCATCCTAACCGAGTTGCGCGCCACGCATCCGCTCACCGCGCCCGCCCTCGCCCACCTCGCCCGCCTCGCCGTCCGTTCAGCCGGCCCAGTCGCCGGCCGCCCAGTCGATGTCCCCGCACAGCACCCACAGCGCATCCCCGATCCGCACCGCGATCGACAGCGTCACGCAGGGCAGCGCCTCGTTGATCGACAGATACGGCTTGGTCACGTGCACCCGGCCCGGCTCGGCGATCGCCGCGCGGAAGTACGGCCGGCGCAGCCAGTTCGCGCCGCGCGCGTCGGCCAGCGGCAGGAAGCGCGTCTCGTGCGAGGCGCGGTCGGCGCGCGACACCACGTTGCTGCCGGCCTGGCGGCCGTGCGCGTCGAGCAGGAAGCAGCGCGCCGCCTCGTCGAGCGCGAGGAAGTTCCAGCACACCTCGTCGAGCGATTCGCCGGCCGCGAGCCGCTCGGCCGCGCGCTCGAAGGCGCGCAGGTAGGGCGCGATGCGGGTGGCGTCGCGGCGCTCGCGCGCCTCGGTCTGCAGGCGGTAGCGCTCGGTCAGCTCGCCGATGCAGGCCGATGCGTGCGCGCCGTCGGTCAGCCCCGGCGCGGGGCGGCCGAAGAAGTAGCCCTGCACGAAATCGGCCTCGCAGGCGAGCGCGATCTGCGCGTCGTGCTCGGTCTCGATGCCCTCGATCAGCACCAGCTTGCCCGCCTCGTGCAGCAGCGTCACGAGCCCGTGCAGGATCGCGATCTGCCCGGTACGGTGCTGCGCGTTCGACAGCATGATGCGGTCGAGCTTCACGATGTCGGGATTCAGCTGCCAGATCCGCTCGATGTTCGAGTGGCCGGCGCCGAAATCGTCGAGCGCGATCAGGAAGCCGTGCTCGCGAAACGCGTGCACCGCGTCGGCCAGGCGGTCCAGATCGTCCGCGCGCTGCTCGAGCACCTCGAGCACCACGCGGCGCGGCGAGATGTTCAGGCGCTTCAGGTTGGCCAGCAGCGCGGCGGTCTGGAACTTGTCGGTCAGCACGCCCGGATGCACGTTCAGGAACAGCCATTCGCGCTCGGCGCCGAGCAGCGAGAAATTCTCGAGGTGCAGCGCCTGGGCGAGCCGATCCACCTGCATCACCTCGCCGTGGCGCGCGGCCTCGCCGAACACGTCGAGCGGCGACACGGCGCGATCGAGCGCGTCGTGCGCGCGCAGCAGCCCCTCGTAGCCCACCGCGCGCTGATGCGACAGGCTGAAGATCGGCTGGAACATGCTGGTCAGCGACAGATCGCGGTGGCTCGAGGCCACCCGCTCGAAGCCCGACGTCACCTCGCGTTCGAACCGGTAGGGCGTGCCCGATACCGTCATCGGCATCGTCGCCGGACGCTCCCGCAGCATCGTCGTCATCATGCGGCGCTCCTCCTGCTGGCCGCGGCGGCTGCCCGCGCGTGCCTCGTCATGGTTCCGCTCATCATTGCACCCTCGTCCGTCTCACGATTTATGTCGGTCCGTCAGCAGCAAGCAAGCTTCGTGCGCGCTCGGCCACATCGCGCAAAGCCGCGCCCGCCAGGGACACATGCCCAATCGCGGGCATTCGATTGCACCAGCTCGGTGCACCGCGATGCGGCACGCTTCACCTGCGCGCGCTACACTCGCCCGGTCCCCGCCTTACGAGAACCCGACTTATCGATGGAAATCGTCTTCACCGTCCTGATCCTGCTGCTCGCCGTGGCGCTGTCCGGCACCGCGATCCGCCTGCTGCCCGTGCGCCTGCCGCTGCCCCTGCTGCAGATCGCCATCGGCGCCCTGCTCGCCTGGCCTCGCCTGAAGCTGCACGTGAGCTTCGATCCCGAGATCTTCATGCTGCTGTTCATCCCGCCGCTGCTGTTCGCCGACGGCTGGCGGATCCCGAAGCGCGAGCTGTACCTGCAGCGGCGCGCGATCCTGATGCTCGCATTCGGGCTGGTGTTCATCACGGTGGTGACGGTCGGCTATTTCGCGCACTGGCTGATTCCGGGCCTGCCGCTGCCGGTGGCCTTCGCGCTGGCGGCGGTGCTGTCGCCCACCGACGCGGTGGCGCTGTCGGGCATCGCCGGCAAGGGGCGGATTCCGCCGCAGCTGATGCACATCCTCGAGGGCGAGGCGCTGATGAACGACGCGTCGGGCCTGGTGGCGCTGAAGTTCGCGATCGCGGCGGCGCTCACCGGCCTGTTCTCGCTGCGCGACGCGTCGATCAGCTTCGTGATCGTGGCCTCGGGCGGGCTCGCCACGGGCGCGCTGCTGGCCTGGCTGTTCAGCACGCTCTCCACGCGCTTCCTGAACGCGACCCAGGAAGGCGACCCGGCGCCCGGCATCGTGATGACGCTGCTGATCCCGTTCGCCTCGTACCTGATCGCCGAGCATTTCGGGCTGTCGGGCATCCTGTCGGCGGTCGCCGCCGGGATGATGATGAATTACACGAGCTTCTCGCGCAGCAGCACGGTGGCCACGCGGATCCGCGCCGAGAGCACCTGGCAGCTGATCGAGTTCGTGTTCAACGGCATGGTGTTCATCATGCTGGGCCTGCAGATGCCGCAGATCATCGCGCGTGCGCTGGTGTCGGCGCACCACGAGAGCGACGCGCTGGTGGCCGCGATGATCGGCGACGTGCTGGCGATGCTGGCGGCGCTGTACGGGATCCGCTTCGGCTGGATCTGGCTGCTGCGCTGGATCGCGAGCCTGCGCGCGGCGCGTCGCGGCCTGGGCGGGGCGATGCCGGGCTTTCGCACCATCGCGCTGATGACGGTGGGCGGCGTGCGCGGCGCGGTCACGATGGCCGGCGTGCTGTCGCTGCCGGTCGCGCTTGCCAACGGCCAGCCGCTCGCGGGCCGCGACACGGCGATCTTCATCGCCGCGGGCGTGATCTTCTGCTCGCTGATGGTGGCCGTGGTGGGGCTGCCGCTGCTGCTGCGCGGCCTGCACAAGGTGCCGAACCCGCACGCGCACGAGGAACGCGCGGCGCGCATGGCGGCCGCGCAGGCCGCGATCCGCGCGATCGACGCGACCCACGACACGCTCGCCGACAAGCTCGACGAGGCCGATGCCGCGCGCTGCGCGGAGCTGTCGGCGCGCGTGATGGACCTGTACCGGCGCCGCCTCGAGAGCCTCGACGAGGCCGACGACGCGGCCACCCTGCGCGCCGAGGCGCGTCAGGCCGAGCGCATGGAGCTGCAGATGAAGATCGCGGCGGTGCGCGCCGAGCGCGCGGCGCTGTACCGGATGCGCACCGAGCAGAAGATCAACGACGAGACGCTCGGCAAGCTGATGCGCGAGGTGGACCTGTCGGAGACGGCGCTGTCCACCCGCAAGAAGGGCATGGCGTGAGCGCCGCGCGCGCTCACTTCGCCACCACCACCGGAATGCCGCGCAAGGCGCCCGCGCCCTTCAGCGCCTCGATCGCCTGCGCCACCGCCGCGCTGGTGGCGGCCTCCACGCCGACCCGCGCGGCCAGCGCCGGCTCGGCGCGCTTGAGCGCGGCCACGCCGGCGAGCTTGACCGGCCCGTAACCGCGCACGCGCGCCGGCAGCGCCGCGAGCGCGACGATCGCCTCGGCGCGCTCGGGCGTGAACGCCGCGAAGGCACGCGTCATCGTCGCCTCGTAATCGGCGGCGAGCGCGCGCTCCATGCGTCGCTCCACGGTGCGCGCGAACGGATCGAAGGGCGTGCCGCGCAGGCCGCGGCAGCGCGCGAGCAGGCCCAGCACCGGCCACATCCAGCCGCCGAAGCGCTGCTTGCGCGGCCGTTCGCCATGCGCCGCGCGCGCGGTCGCGGGCGGCGCCATGTGGAAGGCGAGGCGGTAATCGCGCCCGGCCGCGCCCTCGAACTGCTCGGCCAGCGCGGCGCGGAAGCTGCCGTCGGCATAGAGCCGCGCCACCTCGTATTCGTCCTTCACCGCGAGCAGGCGGTGGAAGGTGGTGGCCACCGTCTCGGCCAGCCGCGCGTCGCCGGTGGCGCGCGCCGCATTCACCAGCGCGCGATAGCGCGCCACGTAGCGCCGGCCGTGATGGGCGCCGCCATAGGCCGCGAGCCGCGCGACACGATCCTCGACCAGTTCGTCGAGCGTGCTTGGCGCGCTCGCCACCGCCCGCGGATGCCGCGCCTGCCACAGCGCCTCGAGCCCGGCCGGATCGCCGGCAGCCATGCGCCCGATCGAGAACGCGAGCCGGTTCGCGGCCACCGCCACACCGTTCAGTTCGAGCGCGCGCATCAGCGCGGCCAGCGACACCGGCACCAGGCCGAGCTGCCAGGCATGGCCGAGCATCAGGATGTTCGCGCCGATACCGTCGCCGAGGAACTGCGCGGCCAGCGCCTGCGCGTCGCAGGCGGCCACGTGCCCGGCGCCGGCCGCGTGGCGCAGCTTGTCGAGCAGCGCGTCGGCATGCAGGCTCGCGTCGGGGTCGCGCACAAAGCTGGCGTTCGGGATCGGATGGGTGTTGACCACCACCCGCGTGCGGTCGTGGCGCACCGTCTGCAGCGCCTCGGCGCTCGCGCCCACCACCATGTCGCAGGCGAGCAGCAGGTCGGCCTGCTGGGTGTCGATGCGCACCTGGTTCAGCCACGCGTCGCGCTCGGCGATCCGCACGTAGGACAGCACCGCGCCGCCCTTCTGCGCGAAGCCCATGAAGTCGAGCACCGAGGCGCTGCGGCCCTCGAGATGCGCGGCCATGCTGATCAGCGCGCCCACCGTCACCACCCCGGTGCCGCCCACCCCGGTCACCAGCATGTCGTACGGCGCCGCGTCGAGCCGCGCGGCCGGCAGCGGCAGCGCCTCGACGCGCGCGGCCAGCGCGGCCTCGTCGAAGGCGACGCCGGCGGCCTTCTTGAGCGCCGCGCCCTCCACCGTCACGAAGCTCGGGCAGAAGCCGTTCACGCACGAATAATCCTTGTTGCACGACGACTGATCGATGCGCCGCTTGCGGCCGAGCGGCGTCTCCACGGCCTCCACCGACAGGCAGTTCGACTGCACGCCGCAATCGCCGCAGCCCTCGCACACGGCCTCGTTGATGAATGCGCGCTTCGCCGGATCGGGGTACGCGCCCTTCTTGCGGCGGCGCCGCTTCTCGGCCGCGCAGGTCTGGTCGTAGATCAGCACGGTCACGCCGTCGGTGTCGCGCAGCTCGCGCTGCACGGCGTCGAGCGCGTCGCGATGGTGGAACGTGGTGCCGGGCGGGAAGGCGCCGCGCAGGCCGTCGTACTTTTCCGGCTCGTCGGACACCACCACGAAACGCGACACGCCCTCGGCCTCCACCTGCCGCGCGATCTGCGGCACCGACAGGCTGCCGTCCACGGGCTGACCGCCCGTCATCGCCACGGCGTCGTTGTAGAGGATCTTGTAGGTGATCGTGGCGCGCGCGGCCACTGCCTGCCGGATCGCAAGGATGCCCGAATGAAAGTAGGTGCCGTCGCCGAGGTTCTGGAACACGTGGCGGGTGCGCGTGAACATCGCGTGCGCGGCCCAGTCCACGCCCTCGCCGCCCATCTGGATCAGCCCGGTGGTGTCGCGCTCCATCCACGAGGCCATGAAGTGGCAGCCGATGCCGGCCTGCGCGATCGAGCCGTCGGGCACCTTCGTGGAGGTGTTGTGCGGGCAGCCCGAGCAGAAGTACGGCGTGCGCTTCACCGCGTCGGCCGCGTTCGACAGGATCCCGGGCGCGATCAGGTCGACCACGCGCGCGCGGCGGTCCAGCGCGGGCCGGTGGCGCGCGAGCCAGTCGGCGAACACCGGCAGCACGCGCGACGGGCGCAGCTCGCCGAGCGCCGACAGCAGCGGCGCGCCCTGCGCATCGTGCTTGCCGAGCACGCGCGGGCGCGCGCCCGATGTTCGGTTGTACAGATGATCCTTGATCTGCTGCTCGATCACCGGCCCCTTCTCCTCGATCACGAGCAGCTCGTCGAGCCCGGCCACGAAGCTGTCGAGCCGCGTGGTCTCGAGCGGGAACGACAGGCCCACCTTGTAGATGCGCACGCCGGCCGCGTCGAGATCGGCCACCTCGAGATCGAGCCGCCGCAGCGCTTCCATCAGGTCGAGATGCGCCTTGCCGCAGGTCACGATGCCGACGCTCGCGTGCGGGCTCGGCGCGATCCAGCGGTCGATGCTGTTGGCGCGCGCGAAGTGGCGCACCGCGTCGAGCTTGGCCGCGAGCCGCGCCTCGATGCTCAGGCTCGGCAGGTCGGGCCAGCGGTTGTGCAGGCCGCCGGCCGGCGCCGTGAAGCCGGCCGGCTCGGGCCAGTCGGTCGCGAGCGCGTCGAGATCGACGGTCGCGCCCGATTCCACCGTCTCCGAGATCGCCTTGAAGCCGACCCAGGCGCCCGAGAAGCGCGACAGCGCCCAGCCGTACAGGCCGAATTCGAGCATGTCCGCGAGGTTCGACGGATTCACCACCGGCATCTGCCAGCCGATCATCGAGAAGTCGCTCTGATGCGGCATCGACGAGGACACGCAGCCGTGATCGTCGCCGGCCACCACCAGCACGCCGCCGTGCGGCGAGGCGCCGTAGGCATTGCCGTGCCGGAGCGCGTCGCCGGCGCGGTCCACGCCGGGGCCCTTGCCGTACCACATCGCGTACACGCCCTCGACGGTGCGCTCGGCGTCGGCCTCCACGCGCTGCGTGCCGAGCACCGCGGTACCGCCGAGCTCCTCGTTGATCGCGGGCAGGAAGCGCACGCGCGCCGCGTCGAGCAGCGGCTTCGCCTTCCACATCTGCTGATCGACCATGCCGAGCGGCGAGCCGCGATAGCCGCTCACGAAGCCGGCCGAGTCGATGCCGTGCGCGGCGTCGCGCGCGCGCTGCATCAGCATCAGGCGCACCAGCGCCTGGGTGCCGGTCAGGAACACGCGGCCGCGGGTGGCGGTGAGATTGTCGCTGAGGCGGTAATCGGCAAGCGCGGGGCTGCCGTCGAGCGGGGGGCGGGCGGTCATGGGGCTGTCTCCGGATCTTTTCCGCTATTTTTCGCGCGATCCCGGAGAAAGTTTTCCCTGATCCCGCCGCAGATCGGCCGGGCCGGAGTGAAGCTCACGCGTTTTTGGTCGATATCGAGCGAAATTTCGCGCGCATTGTGTGCGTGACGTGGCCGGTGCACCACCCGGGCGGCCCGCCTCGCCGACAAAAAAAGGCGGCAGCGCCGAAACGCTGCCGCCTCCGGTCCGATCCTCCGGATACCGCCGCCTACTTCCGGTCGACGATGATCCTGTCGAAATCGCCGCCGTCGGCGAAGTGCACCTTCTGCACGGTGTCCCAGCTGCCGAAGATCTGCTCGACGCTGAAGGTCTTGAGCGGCTTGAACTCGGCCGCGTGCTGCCTGAGCACGTTCGCGTCGCGCGGGCGCAGGTGGTGCTGCGCGATGATCTCCTGGCCGGCCGGCGAATACAGGTAGTCGAGATAGGCCTGCGCCTGCTTGCGCGTGCCCTTCTTGTCCACCACCTTGTCGACCAGCGCCACCGGCGGCTCGGCCAGGATGCTCGCCGACGGATACACGGCGTCGAACTGCTGGCCGTTCGCGCCCGCGTCCATCAGCGCCACCTCGTTCTCGAAGGTCACCAGCACGTCGCCGATGCCGCGCTGCGTGAAGGTGGTGGTGGCGCCGCGACCGCCCGAATCGAGCACCGGCACGTTGCGGAAGATCGCGCGCTCGAAGTCGAGCGCCTGCGCGTCGCTCGCGCCCTTCAGCTTCTGGTAGCCCCAGGCGGCCAGGTAGGCGTAGCGGCCGTTGCCCGAGGTCTTCGGATTGGCGATCACCACCTGCACGCCGGGCCTGGCCAGGTCGCTCCAGTCGTGGATCTGCTTGGGATTGCCGTGGCGCACCAGGAACACCATGGTGGTGGAATACGGCGAGCTGTTGTCGGGCAGGCGCTTGCGCCAGTCCTTCGGCAGCAGCTGGCCGCGATCGGCGAGCAGGTCGATGTCGTTCGGCTGGTTCATCGTCACCACGTCGGCCGGCAGGCCCTGCAGCACCGACAGCGCCTGCGCGCTGGACGCGCCGTGCGACTGGCGGATCGACACGGTCTCGCCGGTCTGCTTCTTCCACGCGGCCACGAAGCCCGCGTCGATGTCCTTGTACAGCTCGCGCGTGACGTCGTACGAGACGTTCATCAGCGAGGTGTCCGCGTGCGCCGGTGCGGCCGCGACCAGCGCCGTGGCGGCGCCCGCGATCAGCCAGCGGCCGACCGTTCGGCCGATTGCCTGCTTGTGCTTCATCGAATCCTTCCCCTGTCGTGTGGCTGCCGCTCACCGTCCCGGTGGCTGTCAGCGTCTGGCAAGCGGCGATTGTAGCGAGCGGCGCGGCCGCGCCCTTAGACTCAATCGTGCTTAGGGCACAACCAAAAGTCATGTACGCGGCGCCCGGCAGGCGATGCTAAGATGCCGGCTCGTTTCCTCACGGTCCTGCCGCCCATGTCGCCCATCGCGATGCTGCTTCCGCGCCCTGCCACCCTCGCCCGCTCGTTCGACGCGGCGGTGGCATCGCGCGCGACCGTGCTGAAACTGAAAAAACGACTGCTCGACTGACGGGGAGTCGCGTCCCGTCAGGCGAAAGCCGGACGGGAACCCCCGCGGGTCGTGCCGATGCACCCGCCCTCGAACCCGGTCCGGCGCCCGCCGGCGGAACGTTTCCTTTCCACCACGTTCCCAACCGAGGTTTGCATGTCCATCGATTTTTCCGGTATCTGGCTTCCCGTCGTCACGCCGTTCGCGGGCGAGACCGTCGACCACGCCGCGCTCGCGCGGCTGGCCGCGCACTACACCGCGGCCGGCATCGCCGGCTTCGTGGCCTGCGCCACCACCGGCGAGGGCGCGCTGCTCGACGCCGACGAACAGGCCGCGGTGTTCGCCACGCTGCGCGCCGCGGCGCCGGGCACGCCGATCGTGCTCGGCCTGTCGCACAGCGCGACCCGGGGCGCCGTGCAGCGCGCACGCGAGCTGGCCGCGCTCGCGCCGCACGGCCTGCTCGTCACGCCGCCCACCTACGTGCGCCCGACCCAGGACGGCATCCGCCGCCACGTCGAGGCGGTGGCGCAGGCGGCGGACCTGCCGGTGCTGGTCTACAACATCCCCTATCGCACCGGCGTGAACGTCGAGCTCGACACGCTCAAGGCGCTGGCCGAGGACGCGCGGATCGCCGGCATCAAGGAATGCGGCGGCTCGATCGACCGCATGATGCGGCTCGTGCACGAAACGCCGCTGGCGGTGTTCTCGGGCGACGACAACCAGAACTTCGCCGCGCACTGCGTGGGCGCGCGCGGCGCGATCGCCAGCGCCGCGCATCTGTTCCCGGCCCTGCACGTGCGCATGCGCGAGGCGATCCTGGCCGGCGACCTGCCCGGCGCGCGTCGCATCGCGGTGGCGCTGCAGCCGCTCGTGCGGGTGCTGTTCGAGGAGCCGAATCCGGCGCCGGTCAAGGCCGCGCTGGCCGCCGACGGCTGGTGCGACGACCGCCTGCGGCTGCCGTTCGTGCCGGCCGGCGATGCACTGCGCGCGCGGCTGCGGCAGGCACTGGACGCGGTGCGCCGCGCCCTGCCGGAAGCGGGCTGACGCGACGGCTCGACGACGGCTCGACGCCGCCGCGCGCGGGTTCACGCACGCGTCGCATCGCCGGGCGATACTGTCGGCCCGCCGCATCGGCGTTGTCATGATTTCCGCGAAGGAGGTGTTCGATGTTCCGACCGGCTGCCGCATCCGCCCTGCTGATCGTGCTCGGGCTCGCCGCCTGCAGCGACGACTCGCATCCGGCGCCGTCGTCGTCCGGTGCCGACGCGAGCCTGCCGGCAAGCGGCGACGGCAATGCCAGCGCGTTCAACGGCGGCGCCGGGCAGGCCGCGCCGGCCCCGGCCTCAGTACAGCCGCCGCTCGCGCCGCCCGAGATCCACTACCCGCCCGCCGACGATGCCGCGGCCTCGTCCGCTTCGTCGACCGCATCGACCGCATCGACCGCATCGGCCGAACCGCCGCCGGGCGGCCCGGGCAACCCCGGCACGCCGGCCCCGCCGCCCGGTGCCGCCCCGAGCGGCCCGGCCGGCAGCGACGCGAATGCACCGACCGGCATTGCGCCGAGCCGCCTGCCCGCGCAGGGTGCCAGCGCCGGCGCCACGCGCGGCTGACCGCCGGCGGCACGTCGGGAAACGCGCCGAGCGTTCAGCAAGCGACCGGCAAGCGCTCAGATCGCGAACGTGAACGCGCGCTCGCCGGCCGGGCCGCGCACTTCGCGCTGCTCGCGCACCTCACGCGCCCGACGCGGCACGCCGCCCTCGCCCGCTTCGTCGTGATGCCGCGCGTCGGCCGCCTCGGCCTCGTCGCGAAACCGCAGCGGCGCCGCGCAGTGCACCAGCGTGTCGATGAAATACTTGGCGCGCGGCCACGGCCCGAAGCCGGCCGCGGTGTTGACGTGCCCCGCGTCGCCAAGATTGACGAAGGCGCTGCCGAGCGCGCGCGCCATCTCGTGCGCATCGTCGAGCGCCATCCACGGATCGGTCTCGCTGCCGATCAGGATCGACGGCACCGGCAGGCGCCGCGCCTCGAACGCCCCGGCGAACGCGAACTTGCCCGGGTTGGCCGGCGCCACGAACAGCACGCCGGCCACGTCCGCGGCGAGATCGCCGCGCAGCAGCGCGTGCGCGGTGGCCAGGCAGCCGAAGCTGTGCGCGGCCAGCACGAAGGGCCCGCGCTCGCGCGCGAGCGTGTCGCGCACCGCGCCGGCCCAGCGCGCCAGCTGCGGCGCCTCCCAGTCTTCCTGCTCCACGCGCAGCGAGCGCGCGAACTGCCGCTCGAGCCAGGTTTGCCAGTGCGCGCCCTCGCTGCCGTGCAGGCCCGGCACCGTCACGAGCCGCGGCGGCCACGTCGATTTGCTGCAATTGGACATCGCTTCCCCCTCGCTTGCGGTCGAACCCGTTCCGATTGTGGGACGGCCCTCCCGCCGGGCGAACCAATTTTTCCTGCTTAGCAATTTCGACGCTGCGGCGTCGGATCGCACGACACCGTAGAATGGCCGTTTGCGCGCGCCGGGCCTCGCATCCGGCCCCGCGCGCGCCTGCCCGAGCCCGTCCGGGCCCGCTCGAGACCGCACATGCAGATCCTGTTCCACGACGATCAAGACAATCCCGCCGACTGGCAGCGCGACGTCGAGGCGGCGCTGCCCGGCGCGACGCTGCGCGCCTGGCGCCCCGGCGACGACGCGCGCGCCGACTACGCGATGGTGTGGCGCCCGCCGGCCGAGATGCTGAAGCCGCGCGAGGGCCTGAAGGCGATCTTCAACCTAGGCGCGGGCGTCGACGCGCTGCTCGCGATCGAGCGCGCGCGGCCCGGCACGCTGCCGCCCGGCGTGCCGCTGGTGCGCCTGGAAGACACCGGCATGGCCCGGCAGATGATCGAGTACGTCGCCTACGGCGTGCTGCGCTACCTGCGCCGCTTCGACGACTACGCGGCGCGGCAGCGCGAGCGCAGCTGGTGCAAGCTCGACGCGCATCCGCGCGAGCAGTTCGTGGTGGGCGTGCTGGGGCTCGGCGTGCTCGGCGCGCAGGTGGCCCGCGCGCTCGCCGCGCTCGGGCTGCGCGTGCGCGGCTTCAGCCGCGGCGCGAAAGCGCTCGACGGCATCGCCACCTTCAGCGGCACGCCGCGCGCGGGCGACGCCGGCTTCGACGCCTTCGCCGACGGCGTGAAGGTGCTCGTGAACCTGCTGCCGGCCACGCCCGACACCGAGGGCGTGCTGAACGCGGCCGCCTTCGCGAGGCTCGCGCCGGGCGCGTATCTGATCAATGTGGCGCGCGGCGCGCACCTGGCGGAGCCGGACCTGCTCGACGCGCTCGCGAGCGGCCGCATCGAGGCCGCGCTGCTCGACGTGCTGCGCGAGGAGCCGCTGCCGGCCGCGCATCCGTTCTGGACCCATCCACGCATCACGATCACGCCGCACATCTCGGCGACCACCGAACGCGAGACGGCCGTCGCGCAGATCGCCGCGAAGATCCGCGCGTTCGAGCGCGGCGAGCCGGTCGGCGGCATCGTCGATCTCGCGCGCGGCTACTGAGCGAGGCCGGCACGCGAACCTCGCATCCACGGCGCACGCCCCGCGCGCGCCTCGCATCGAACCATGGAGACAAGCACATGAACCTGCCCCGAGCCGTGAAGATCGTCGAAGTCGGGCCGCGCGACGGCCTGCAGAACGAGAAGAGCTTCGTGCCCACCGACGTGAAGATCGCGCTGGTGGACAAGCTCTCGCACGCGGGCTTCCGCAACGTCGAGACCGCCTCCTTCGTGTCGCCGAAATGGGTGCCGCAGATGGCCGACGGCGCCGAGGTGATGGCCGGCATCGCGCGCCGCCCCGGCACGCTGTATTCGGCGCTGACGCCGAACCTGAAGGGCCTCGAGAACGCGCTGGCCGCGCGCGCCGACGAGGTGGTGATCTTCGGCGCGGCGAGCGAGGCCTTCTCGCAGAAGAACATCAACTGCAGCATCGCCGAGAGCATCGCGCGCTTCGAGCCGGTGGCGAAGGCCGCCAGGGAGGCCGGCGTGCGGCTGCGCGGCAGCGTGTCGTGCGCGCTCGGCTGCCCGTATCAGGGCGAGGTGCCGATCGCGGCCGTGATCGACGTGGTGGAACGCTTCGCCGCGCTCGGCTGCGACGAGATCGACATCGCCGACACGATCGGCGTGGGTACCGCGGCGCTCACGCGCGAGGTGCTGGCGGCGGTCGCGCGCGTGTTCCCGCGCGAGCGGCTGTCGGGCCACTTCCACGACACCTACGGGCAGGCGCTCGCCAACATCCACGCCGCGCTGCTCGAAGGCATCGAGATCTTCCACGCCTCGGTGGCCGGCCTCGGCGGCTGCCCGTACGCGAAGGGCGCGACCGGCAACGTCGCGACCGAGGACGTGCTGTACCTGATGCAGGGGCTCGGCATCGACACCGGCATCGACCTGATGGAAGTGGTCGAGGCCGGCGACTTCATCTCGCGCGCGCTCGGCCGCGCCAATGCCTCGCGCGCGGGCCGCGCGCTGCTGGCCAAACGCGGCGACGCGCAGCCGGCCGCCTGCGTCTGAGCCGCATCGACACCGACACCCTCGACCACCTCGACTCGACCCCACCCCGACATGCCCAATCCGACTCCGATCGACCAGCTTCCCGATTCCGCGCGCCGCGTGGCGCTCCTGCTGCGCGAGCGCGGCCACGCCCACGGCGTGGTGATGCTCGACGAAACCGGCCGCACCTCGGCCGAGGCCGCCGCCGGCCTCGGCTGCGAAGTGGCGCAGATCGCCAAGTCGATCCTGTTCCGCCGGGCCGGCGACGGCGCGCCGGTGCTGGTGGTGGCGAGCGGCAAGAATCGCGTGGACGAGAAGAAGGTGGCCGCGCAGGTCGGCGAGATCGGCCGCGCCGACGCGACATTTGTGCGCGACAACACCGGCTACGCGATCGGCGGCGTGTGCCCGATCGGGCATCGGGTCGAGCCGGTCACGCTGATCGATCGCGACCTGCTCGCCTACGACAGCCTGTGGGCCGCGGCCGGCCACCCGCACGCGGTGTTCACGCTGTCGCCGCAGGAGCTGGTGTCGCTGACGCGCGCGCCGGTGGTGGACGTGGCGCTGCGCGAGGCGCCGTGAGCGAGGTGGCCTCGCCGTGCGTCGCGCTGTGCCGCATCGGGCCCGGCGCACCGTGGTGCGAGGGCTGCCGCCGCACGCTCGACGAGATCGCCGCGTGGAGCACGCTCGACGACGCCGGCCGGCGCGCGGTGCTCGCGCGCGTCGAGGCGCGCGGGTTCGACGACGAGGCATTGCCGCCTTCGTTGCCCTCGTCGCCGGCCGACTGACGAAAAAAAACCGTTCAACAAAGCAGTGTTGAACGGCGCTCAGAATGGACTCCCGTTGACGTGATCAACGTTGGGTACATCATACGTCGCGCCCAATTTCGCGCAGCATCGGGAGTTTCCCTACAGACCGAAATCCTTGCCCGGCGCGGCGTTCGATGCGCCGCCGGGCCGCGCGCCGATCAATATTCGAGCGCCTTCGCCACGAAGAACGACTGCAGTTCCTCGAGCAGCGCCTCGGGCGCCTCCTCCGGAATGTAGTGGCCGCAGGGCAGCGCGCGGCCGCTCACGTCGCGCGCCACCGCGCGCCATTCGTCGAGCGGCGAGAAGCAGCGCGCCACCACCCCGTCGGCGCCCCACAGCACCCGCAGCGGACACGCCACGCGCGTGCCGCGCTCGAGATCGGCGCGATCGTGCTCGAGGTCGATGGTGGCCGAGGCGCGATAGTCCTCGCACATCGCATGCACGGCCCCCGGCTGCCGCAGCGCGGCGCGATACGCCTCGAGCGCGGCCGGCGCGAACGGCGCGAGGCCGGCCGAGCGGCCGCCCATCACGCGCTCCACGTAGGCATCGGGATTGCCGCCGATCAGCGTCTCGGGCAGCGGCGCCGGCTGGATCAGGAAGAACCAGTGGAAGTAGGCGGTGGCGAACGCGCGGTCGGTCTGCTCGTACATCGCCAGGGTGGGCGCGATGTCGAGCAGCATCATGCGCTCCACGGCCGCCTCGTGGTCGAGCGCCATGCGGTGCGCGACGCGCGCGCCGCGATCGTGCGCGCACACGCAGAAGCGCTCGAAACCGAAATGCCGCATCACGGCCACCTGGTCGGCCGCCATCGCGCGTTTCGAGTAGGTGCGGTGCTCGGCGTCGCCGGCCGGTTTCGACGACGCGCCGTAGCCGCGCAGGTCGGTGGCGATCACCGTGAAGCGCCGCGCCAGCACGTCGGCCACGCGATGCCAGATCATGCGGGTCTGCGGGTGGCCGTGCAGCAGCAGCAGCGGCGGCCCGGCCCCGCCCTTCACGCCGTGGATGTCGATGTCGTCGACCGTCACGACGAACGATGCGAACTCGTCAAATGCCATGGGGACGCTCTCCGGTTCGGAACCTGCCTGCCATTGTAGGAGCCGACCTCGCGCCGAAAACCCCCGCCGGGCACGCAATCCGTAGAAGCCGAGCACTCATTCGATACGAACGTTCGATGGGGCGATCTACAATCGCACGACCGTTCGTATTAATATGCGACGACCGGCGCGCGGCCCGGATCGGCTCGACACGGTTCGATCCCCCGGCAACGCGCGCATCCGGCCGCCTCGCTACACTCAATGTGGCCGCCCGCCCTCCACGCGGGCGAGACGATCCAGGAGACTTCCACCATGGCCCTGCCCGCCGTCCTCCAGCGCCTCGCGCTGCCCGTCATCGCCTCGCCGATGTTCATCGTCAGTTATCCCGAGCTGGTGCTCGCGCAGTGCAAGGCCGGCATCGTCGGCTCGTTCCCGGCACTGAACGCGCGCCCGGCCGAGCTGCTCGACGCCTGGCTCACGCAGATCGAGGACGAACTGGCCGCGCATCGCGAGCGCCATCCCGACGCGGTGATCGGCCCGATCGCCGTGAACCAGATCGTGCATCAGTCGAACGTGCGGCTCGAGCACGACGTGCGGGTGTGTGTCGAGCACAAGGTGCCGATCTTCATCACCAGCCTGCGCGCGCCCGCGCCGGAGATCGTGCAGGCCGTGCACGGCTACGGCGGCATCGTGCTGCACGACGTGATCAACCTGCGCCATGCGGAGAAGGCGCTCGAGGCCGGCGTGGACGGCCTGATCCTGGTGGCGGCCGGCGCGGGCGGCCATGCCGGCACCACCTCGCCGTTCGCGCTGGTGGGCGAGGTGCGCAAGCGCTTCGACGGCCCGATCGTGCTGTCCGGCTCGATCGCCAACGGCGGCTCGATCCTCGCCGCGCAGGCGATGGGCGCCGACCTCGCCTACATGGGCACGCGCTTCATCGCCACGCAGGAAGCACATGCGGTGGACGGCTACAAGCGCGCGATCGTCGACGCGAAATCGGCCGACATCATCTACACGAACCTGTTCACCGGCGTGCACGGCAACTACATCCGCGAGAGCATCGTGAACGCCGGGCTCGATCCGGACGCGCTGCCCGAGGCCGACAAGTCGAAGATGAACTTCGGCAGCGACAAGGCGAAGGCGTGGAAGGACATCTGGGGCGCGGGGCAGGGCGTGGGCCTGATGGACGACGTGCCGAGCGTGGCCGAGCTCGTGGCGCGGCTCTCGCAGGAATACGCGGCCGCGAAGGCGCGGCTCGGGATCCCTGGCTGAAGGCCGCCGCGCGCGATGCGCACGGCAGCCGGGCGGTAAAGCCGAAGCAGCAAGGAAGCAACGCCGGCCTCGCGCCGGCGTTTTTCATGCGGAGCGCACGCGCATCAGGACTCGGCGCGCGCGACGCGCTTGTGCCGCAGCGCGCCCGCCTCCTTCAGCCATGCATCGATGGTCGGGCACAGCGACTGCCCGGCGAAGCGCTCGGCCAGATAGTCGACGAACGATCGCACCTTGGCCGACACGTGGCGACGGCTCGCGTACACGGCGTAGATCGGCAGCTCGCGCGGCGGCATCGCGTCGAGCAGCAGCGGCACGAGCCGGCCCGACTCGATGTCCTCGCCCACCACCTCGGTGCCGAGCATCGCGATGCCGCTGCCGCTCAGCACGGCCACGCGCAGCGCCTCGAGATGATTGACGATCAGGTTGCCCGACAGCGTCACGCGTGAGCTGGCGGAGTCGAACGCGAGCGAATCGACCGAGGTGGGGCCGCTGTCGCGGCGCAGGTAGTTGTGGTGTTCGAGATCGGCCAGCGTCTCGGGCGTGCCGTGCTCGGCCAGATACTGCGGCGTGGCCACCAGCAGGATGTGCGCGGTGGCGATCTGGCGCGCGACCAGCGACGACGACTTGAGCCCGAACGGCGCGGCGCGCACCGCCACGTCGTAGCCCTCGTCGATCAGCTCGACCACGCGGTCCGACAGCGTGATCTCCACCGTGACGTCGGCATAGCGCGCCGCGTAGCCGGCCACGGCCTGCATCACGTGGCGCAGGCCGAATGCCGACAGCGAGGTGACGCGCAACCGGCCCTGCGGCACGATGCTCGCCGCCCCCACGGCCTGCCCGGCCTCGTCGAGTTCGGTCAGCGCCTGCACGAGGCGCTCGTAGTATTCGCGCCCGGCCTCGGTGGGCGCGACGCGGCGGGTGGTGCGATGCAGGAGCCGTGCGCCGAGCTGCTGCTCGAGATGCATCACGTGCTTGCTCGCCATCGCCGCCGACATCTGCATGCGCTCCGCCGCACCGACGAAGCTGCCCACTTCGACGACGTACCGGAACACATTCATGCTGACGAGGGTATCCATGCCAAACGCTCGCGAATCAGTTGATCTTTGCTGGCCTCAATTGCAAACAACTGTAACAGCGGCGGGCGCGGCCAAAGGTCAATAAACGCAAAACGATGCAATATTCCCGCGTTTTTTGTGGCCCGCTGCTAAACGAACCGGCCTTTCCGAGGGCGCGTTGCGTGCGGGCACGTGGCACGCAATCAGAATCGCATGCGCATGCCGCCACCGAAGGAATAGCCGGTCGACTGGCTCGATAGGTGATCGTACAGGTACGCGGCGTAGAGATCCGTGCGTTTCGAGAGCGGATAGTCGTAGGCGAGCGCCCAGCTCTGATGCGTCTGATCGAGCCCGCCCGCGTCGCGCGAAAACGCATACGAGGCCAGCACGCTGCCTGCGCCGAGCGGCACCGACACGCCGCCCTGCGCCGTGTTCACGTGCCAGCCGCCGGCCTGCACGTTGTTGCCGGTGTACATGTATTGCCCGTACACCTTCACGTATTTGAGGTCGTAGCTGATGCCGAGCTGCGCGACGCTCTGGCTGCGCATGCCGGCCACCAGCGCGCCGAGATCGGACGGATCGTTGTTGAAGTTCACGTACTGATACACCGCGGTGGCCGCGAGCGGGCCGTGGAAGTACTGCATCTGCGCGCTCCACTTCTTCGCGCCGTTGCCGCCCGACTGATTGCCGAGCGCATACATCGCGCCGGCGCTGAAGCCGTTGAAGTCGGGCGAGGTGTAGGCCACCGCATTGTTCCAGCCCGAATCGCCCACCACGCCCTGATCGGTCGCGTAGCTCGGATAGGTGCCGAGGCCGAGGAACACGTGATAGACCATCGGCGAAAATTCGTACGAATCGATCAGCGGATTGAACAGGATCGTCGAGATGAACAGCTGGGTGGTGAGCCGCCCCGCGCGCACCGTGCCGTACGGCGTCTCGAGGCCCACGTAGGCGTTGCGTGCGAAGAAGGTGTCGCCGTCGAAGCGGCCCGATTGCCCGCCCTGCGGACGGAAGAAATTCTCGAGCGTGAAGATCGCGCGATAACCGCCGCCGAGATCCTCGCTGCCGCGCAGCCCCCAGTACGAGGTGGACATGCCGCCGCCCTGCACGCCCCACGCGCGTGCGTTGCCGGGAAATTTCTGCGCGCCGACCCAGGCATCGACCTGGCCGTACAGCTGCACGGAGGATTGCGCCATCGCGGGCGTTGCGACCAAACAGCACACCGCGAACGCGGCACAGGCGAAAGCACCGGACACGGTCCGGCGAACGGTGAACTTCATGAGATCTCCGAATCAATCGTTGGGAACCGGTGCGCGATGGTCGGTGGGGACGCACACGTCTGGTGGGGCCCGGCCATCTTCGGTGACCGATCGACTCGTCAAAATTGGGATGTCTTATGTCCGGTATAGCGGACTCGCCATTCGGTGCGCGGCGGCGCGAGCGCGATGCGCATGGCGCAATGAGAAACGGCCGCATTGCGCGGCCGTCGAATCAGTTGTTGCGATAGAACGAGGAGAAGAAGTTGTTGCGCGACGAACTCGCTTCCTGCGTGCGCGGCTGCGGTGGTGGACGACCGCCGCGCTCCTCGTTGTAGCGAGCCACGTCGGCGCGGATCGAACCGCTGCGCATCGCACCGTCCTCGCCCCCGCGCTGCATCGAACCCGGGTTGGCGCTGATCGAGCGATACGGGTTCATGCCGCCGTAGCCGCCATTACCGCCATAGCGGCCGAAATCGCGGCTCGCGTCGCGGCCGACCTCCCGCTCGGCGTTGCCGCCCGGCCGCCCGTACGACGGCATCGACATCGGCTGCAGGCCCCAGCGCGGGCCGCCGCTCGAGACGCCCATGGGCGGCCGGCCGCGTGCGCCCTGTTCGACGAAGGCGCGATGGCCGCCACCGAAACCGTGGCCGCCGCCGGCGCCGCCGTGCGGCGGATGGGCGAACGCGAGCGAGGCGAGCAGCAGCGTTGCCGCCGCGCCCGCCATCCATTGCCCGATTATCCGTTTTGCCCGATCCACGTTCGTCATCCTGTCGTGCTCGCTGTTGCCATTGCTGGCCCCGATAACGGGACGCAAGCCTTTCAGCAGTAATTTATGGGCGCGGCGAATTGATGTCGAGACGAAAAGTGTTAGACCGTCGGAACCTGTGTAACACCGTGTTACTTCAGGGTTTTTTGGGATTTTCCGTAAGTTTTTAAACGATGTTGAGCACAGTTTCGCCGACGATTTCATACCGTATTTCGGGTATTCACCAACGGGGGCGTAACGAACGGGCTCATACTGCCCACTCATGAATCGATTCCCGAAATGAATTTGCCTATTGAATAGGCAGCCATGACAATACGCGCCTGAGCGCGTCGCGCAGCCGTTCCGGCACCGCCGCGCGGCCTCCTTTCGTATCGCTTCGCGAGATTCCGATGGCACGTCCCCGCTTCCTCCCCGACAACTTCACGCTGGCGCTGGTCGGCACCGTGGTGTTCGCCAGCCTGCTGCCGTGTCGCGGCGAAATCGCGCAGGCGGCCAACTGGGCCACCAACATCGCGATCGGGCTGCTGTTCTTCCTGCACGGCGCCAAGCTCTCGCGCGAGGCGATCGTGGCCGGCGCCACCCACTGGCGCCTGCATCTGGTGGTGATGCTGAGCACCTTCGCGCTGTTCCCGCTGCTCGGCCTGGCGCTGCGCCCGCTGTTCTCGCCGCTCGTCACGCCCGCGCTGTATGCCGGCGTGCTGTTCCTCTGCACGCTGCCGTCCACGGTGCAGTCGTCGATCGCGTTCACCTCGATCGCCAAGGGCAACGTGTCGGCGGCCGTGTGCTCGGCCTCGGCCTCGAGCCTGCTCGGCATCTTCATCACGCCGGCGCTCGTCAGCGCGCTGCTCACGCCGCATTCGGCCAGCGGCAGCTCGGCCTGGAGCACGGTGGGCAGCATCGTCATGCAGCTGCTGGTGCCCTTCGTGGCCGGCCAGCTGCTGCGCCCGGTGATCGGCAAGTGGATCGAGCGCAACCGCGGCCTGCTGAAGTTCGTCGATCAGGGCTCGATCCTGCTGGTGGTGTACGTGGCCTTCAGCGAGGCCGTGAATCAGGGCCTCTGGCACTCGATCCCGATCGCGGCGCTGGCCGGCCTGCTGCTGACCTGCGCGGTACTGCTCGCGATCGCGCTCGGCGTGACGATGTTCGTGAGCAAGCGGCTCGGCTTCAACCGCGCCGACCGCATCACGATCATCTTCTGCGGCTCCAAGAAGAGCCTCGCGGCCGGCATCCCGATGGCGAAGGTGATCTTCGCCGCGCACGCGCTCGGCGCGATCGTGCTGCCGCTGATGCTGTTCCACCAGATCCAGCTGATGGTGTGCGCGGCGCTCGCGCAGCGCTGGGGCGCGCGCGACACGCGCCTCGATGACGCGGGCCGCGCCCGCGCCGCCGCCTCGCCGGCCGCCGGCAAGCACTGAGCCCGCCGCGACCGGCCACGCCGGGCGCGACGCCTCCACGCAACACCGCATCGCGCCCGAGGAACGGCCCAATCCTCAGCTCATTCATAGTCATAAATTAACTAAAAATAATATGACTATGATTTCCTCCGAGCCCGGACCCGACAAGGCCGCCCACGATCGCGGCCGCGTCCGGGTGCACCGAAACGGCACGCGCCGGCTTCGTGACCGTCACAAAAAATTCACTGCGTTGTCGCCGCCGGCGATTGTTAAATTGCCTGTCTCGCCGCTCGCTCGCCTCTTCCATGTCTGCCCCCCTGTCCGCCGTCGCCCAGCCGGCACGTGTCGCCGATCTGCTCGCCACCGGCGCGCTGAGTGCGGTGTTTCAGCCGATCGTCGCGATCGCCGACGGCACGATCATCGGATACGAGGGGCTGGTACGCGGGCCGGCGGGCTCGCCGCTGGAAATGCCGGCGGCGCTGTTTCCGCAGGCCGCGCGCGAGGGCTGCGCGCTCGAGCTGGAACTGGCCGCCGCCACCGCCTGCGTGCGCGGCTTCGCCGCTTGCGGCGCCGACGGCCAGCTGTTCGTCAACTTCAGCGCGCACGCGATCGTGCAGCTCGCGCGACGGCGCGAACAGGTGCTCGGCGACCTGCCGTCCGAGCGCATCGTGATCGAGCTGACCGAGCAGCATCCGGCCAGCGACCTGCCGGGCCTGCCGGCCGCGCTGGCCGAGCTGCGCGGCTCGGGCATCTCGTTCGCGCTCGACGATTACGGCACCGCCAACGCCAGCATGAGCTCGTGGGTGCGGCTGCGGCCCGACATCGTCAAGATCGACCGCTTCTTCATCGACGGCATCGCCAGCGACCCGCGCAAGTTCGAGGCGGTGAAGGCGATGCAGCACTTCGCGGCGGCCACCGGCGGCCAGCTGATCGCCGAGGGCATCGAATGCGCGGCGGACCTGATCGTGGCGCGCGACCTCGGCATCGATCACGGCCAGGGCTTCTTCCTCGGCCGCCCGGCCGCGGTGCCGGCGCCGGCCGTGGCCGCAGCCGCCCACGAGGCGCTGCTGGCCTCGCACATCGCCGTGTTCCCGGCCGCCTCGCGCACCACGAGCGCGCCGCGCCCGCACGCGACGATCACCGACAAGATGCTGATGCCGGCCCCGGCGCTGCCGGCTCACGCCACCAACAACCAGGCGCTCGAGCTGTTCCAGCGGCGCCCGGACCTGCACGCCGTGGCGGTGGTCGAGGACGAGCGGCCGATCGCGCTGATCAACCGGCGCAGCTTCATGGATCGCTACGCGCTGCCGTATCACCGCGAGGTGTTCGGCAAGCGGGCCTGCCTGCAGCTCGCCAACGACACGCCGCTGATGGTGGACAAGGCCACCACCGTGGAACAGCTCACCACGCTGCTGGCCAACCACGACCAGCGCTATCTGAGCGAAGGCTTCATCATCACCGATCACGGCCGCTACGCCGGGCTCGGCACCGGCGAGAGCCTGGTGCGCACGATCACCGAGGTACGCGTGGAGGCGGCGCGCTACGCGAACCCGCTGACCTTCCTGCCCGGCAACATCCCGATCAGCGCGCACATCGCGCGGCTGGTGGGCAACGACGTGGCGTTCCATGCGTGCTACGTGGACCTGAACCAGTTCAAGCCCTTCAACGATCAGTACGGCTACTGGCAGGGCGACGAGGTGCTGAAGTTCGCGGCCGCCGTGCTCGCCGACGCCTGCGACCCGACCCGCGACTTCCTCGGCCACGTGGGCGGCGACGATTTCCTGATCCTGTTCCAGAGCGACGACTGGCAGGCGCGCGCGCAACGCGCGATCCGCCGCTTCGACGACGGCGCGCAGCGCTTCTACGCGCAGGCCGACCGGCTCGCGGGCGGCATCCACGGCGAGGACCGGCGCGGCAACCGCACCTTCTTCGGCATGGTGACGATGGCGATCGGCTGCGTGCGCGTGCCCGGCACGCGGCGCTACCGCAGCGACGAGATCGCCTCGGTGGCCGCGCTCGCCAAGCGTCACGCCAAGCAGCATCCCGAGCACCTGTACCTGATCGACGTGGACGAGGGCCGCGCCTGGCTGCGCGCCAACGGCGAGCAGCCGAACCTCGTCAGCCAGGCGCTGACGCCGCGCCCGGCGGGCCCGGCCAGCGACCTCGACCACGGCGACGACTGAACCGGCACGTCGCCGCACCCGCCTTCCCGCGCCATCGTCCCCATCACGCCACCGGCGCAACGCCGCCGTTCGCCAACCTGCTTGTTTAGCAAACACGGGAACCCATCCCGATCACGAAAAGACCCCCAAGTCCTTTATTTACGGGTATTCCCGAGCATTCCGAGGGCAACTCCCGAGATTTTCGTGGCGATTTTTTACTATACAATCCGAAGCACTCTAAACACTTCGATTGGGCACGCATGGGCACCACCATCCGCGACGTGGCTCAGGCAGCGAACGTATCGATCGGTACCGTCTCGCGCGCCTTGAAGAATCAGCCGGGGCTGTCCGAGGCGACGCGCGAGCGCATCGTCGCGGTGGCCGCCCAGCTCGGCTACGATCCGGCGCAGCTGCGGCCGCGCATCCGCCGGCTCACCTTCCTGCTGCACCGCCAGCACAACAACTTCGCGGCCACGCCGTTCTTCTCGCACGTGCTCAACGGCGTGGAGGAAGCGTGCCGCGATCGCGGCATCGTGCCGGCGCTGCTCACCGTGGGCCCGACCGACGACGTGCTGCGCCAGATGCGCCCGCACGCGCCCGACGCGATCGCCGTGGCCGGCTTCATGGAGCCCGAGACGATCGACGCGCTGGCCGCCACCGGCCGCCCGCTGGTGCTGATCGACATGTGGGCGCCGGGCCTGCGCTCGGTGAACATCGACAACATCGCCGGCGCCTCGCTGGCGATGCGCCACCTGTTCGACACCGGCCGCAAGCGCATCGCCTTCATCGGCGGCTCGCTCGCGCACCACAGCATCGCGCAGCGCGCGCTCGGCTTCCGGCGCGCTTTCTTCGAGGCCGGGCTGCTGTTCGACCCGTCACTCGAGGTGACGATCGACGCCGGGCTCGACCCGGACACCGGCGCCGCGCGCGCAATGGAACGCCTGCTCGACGGCGGCCAGCGGCCCGACGCGGTGTTCGCGTTCAACGACGCCGCCGCGCTGGCCGCGATGCGCGTGTGCCTGGCGCGCGGGCTGCGCGTGCCCGAGGACATCGCCGTCGTGGGCTTCGACGACATCGCCGGCGCCGAGCACGCCGCGCCGCCGCTCACCACGCTCGCGGTCGACAAGGAAGCGCTCGGCCGCCGCGGCGTGGAGCTGCTGCTGGCCGATTCGCCCGAGCACACCGAAATCCGCCTGCCCGTGCGGCTCGTCGAGCGCGCGAGCAGTTCCGCGGCCGTGGCCCCGCTCGCCACCGCCGCCCTCCTCACTCCGGTAACCGCCTCATGACGAACCCCGCCTCGCCGCACGCGTCGCCCGTTTCCGATACGCCGGCAGCCGCTGTCGCGAACTTCCGCGACGCCGATTTCCTGCTCGGCCACGTGCAGCACACGCTGCGCTTCTACGCGCCCAACGTGTTCGATCCGTCGGGCGGCTTCTTCCACTTCTTCCGCGACGACGGCTCGATCTACGACCGCAGCACGCGCCACCTCGTGAGCAGCTGCCGCTTCGTGTTCAACTACGCGATGGCCCATCGCCAGTTCGGCGACGCCCGGTACCAGGATTACGTGCGCCACGGCCTGCGCTTCCTGCGCGAGGCGCACTGGGATCCGGTGCACGAGGGCTACGACTGGGAGCTCGAATGGCGCGACGGCCGCAAGGTGGCCGTGCGCGACGGCACGCGTCACTGCTACGGCCTCGCCTTCGTGCTGCTGGCCGCCGCGCACGCGGTGATGGCCGGCGTGGAGGAAGGCCGCGAGCTGATCGGCCACACCTACGCGCTGATGGAAAAGCACTTCTGGGATGCACCCGGCGGCCTCTACAAGGACGACGCCACGCCCGACTGGCAGGTGTCCGGCTATCGCGGCCAGAACGCCAACATGCACACCACCGAGGCGCTGCTGGCCGCCTACGAGGCCACCGGCGAGGTGCGCTACCTCGACCGCGCCGAGCTGGTGGCGACGCACATCACGCAGCGCCAGGCCGCGCTGTCGCAGAACCTCGTGTGGGAGCACTTCCACGCCGACTGGTCGGTGGACTGGGACTACAACAAGGAAGACAGCACCAACATCTTCCGCCCGTGGGGCTTCCAGCCCGGCCACCAGACGGAATGGGCCAAGCTGCTGCTGATCCTCGAGCGGCACCGCCCGCTCGACTGGCTGCTGCCGCGCGCCATCGAGCTGTTCGACGCCGCCTTCGCGCATGCCTGGGACAGCGAGCACGGCGGCCTCGTGTACGGCTTCGGCCCCGACTACACCGTGTGCGACCACGACAAGTATTTCTGGGTGCAGGCCGAGAGCTTCGCCACCGCCGCGCTGCTCGGCGAGCGCACCGGCAGCGAGCGCTTCTGGGACTGCTACGACGAGATCTGGCGCTACAGCTGGCAGCACTTCGTGGACCACCGCTACGGCGCCTGGTACCGCATCCTGACCTGCGACAACCGCAAGTACAGCGACGAGAAGAGCCCCGCCGGCAAGACCGACTATCACACGATGGGCGCCTGCTACGAGGTGCTGAACGCGCTGCCCGGCGGGCAGCTCGCGCCGCCCGTCGCCCCCCGCCCGCAACCCCATCACGACAGCAAGGAGCACGCACGATGAGCAGTGGCACGTTTCCGCATTTCGTCTCGGCCGGCGACATCCTGACCGACATGGTCCGGCACGACGCGGCGCAGTGGACCTCGGTGCCCGGTGGCGCCGGCTGGAACGTGGCGCGCGCGGTGGCCCGGCTCGGCGTGCCGAGCGCCGCGGTGGGCGCGCTCGGCCGCGACTGCTTCTCCGACGTGCTGTGGCGCGAGAGCGAGGCAGCCGGGCTCGACCTGCGCTTCCTGCAGCGCGTCGATCGCCCGCCGCTGCTGGCGATCGTGCACGAGACGCAGCCGCCGTCGTACTTCTTCATCGGCGAGAACAGCGCCGACCTCGCCTTCGATCCGGCCGCGCTGCCGGCCGGCTGGGAAACGCCGCTGCAGTGGGCGCACTTCGGCTGCATCAGCCTGGTGCGCGAGCCGCTGGCGTCCACGCTGGTCGAGCTGGCCGCCACGCTGCGCGCGCGCGGCGTGAAGATCAGCTTCGATCCGAACTACCGCAACCTGATGACGGCCGCCTATCGGCCGACGCTCGAGAAGATGGTGAAGCTGGCCGATCTCGTGAAGGTGTCCGACGAGGACCTGCGCCACCTGTTCGACGGCCGCGGCGAGGCGGAGGCGATCGCCGAGGTGCGCGCGCTGAATCCGGAAGCCACCGTGCTGGTGACGCGCGGCTCGCAGCCGGCCACGCTGTACGCCGGCGACGCGCGCTTCGAGGCGCAGCCGCCGCGCGTGGAAGTGGCCGATACGGTGGGGGCCGGCGATGCGTCGATCGGCGGCCTGATCGTGAGCCTGATGACGGCGCCGCAGCGCGGCTGGGACCAGCACCTCGCGTTCGCGCTCGCGGCCGGCGCGGCCGCCTGCCGCCACACGGGCGCGCACGCGCCGACGCTCGACGAAGTGGTGGCGCTGCTCGCCCACTGAAGCGCGCGCGGCGGCCCGCAACGGGCCGCCGCGCCGTCTCACCAGAGCCTGGCGAGCACCGACACGATCGCCATCACCACCAGCGTCGACATGAACGGAAACGGCCAGGCACGCGAGCCGATCCGCAGCGTGACGTCGCCGGGCAGGCGCCCGACCCCGAGCTTCGACAGCCACGGCCAGGTACGCGCCAGCACCATCACCGCCACGAACGAGACCAGCAGCCAGCGGAACATCGCGGCCGCCTACAGTGCGTGCGAGCGCTCGCCGCGCGCGAACGCGTCGAGACCGCCGTCGATGCCGCGCCCGAACGCGATCACCTTGAACAGTTCGCCCATCTCCGACTCCGAGATCAGCTTCTGCACCGCGTTGGCGGCCGGCAGGAAGCGCGCGACGTCGGCCGGATCGAGCTCGGACAGCACCTCGGTGATGCCGGCGTTGAGCAGGAAGCGGCCCTGCGAGGTGTAGCCGAGCAGCTCCGCGCCGGCCGCCACGCCGGCCGCGTGGATGCCGGAAAACTCGACGTGCGCGGTGATGTCCTGCAACCCCGGCCAGACGAACGGATCGCCGTGCGCGCGGTGGCGGTAATGGCACATCAGCGTGCCCTCGGCGCGCTGCGGGTGGCAGTACTCGCGCAGCGGAAAGCCGTAATCGAGGAAGAAGGCCGCGCCGCGGCCCAGCATCGTGCAGACGGTGCCCGTGAAGGCGCGCGCGGCCTCGTGGGTTTCGGTCAGGTAGCCGGGCGGCAGATCGAGCGCGTCGAGCTCGGCCAGCGAGGCGAGCGCGGCCGGGTCGCGGATCGCGCGATCCGCGAACACGAAGGCGTGCTTCCCGGTCTCGACCTCGGCCACGGCCACGCCGCGCTCGAGCCAGCCCGCCTCGCCGCGCACCACGAGCCGCACCGGCATCGCGTCGAGCACCTCGTTGCCCACCACCACGCCGTCGAAGCCGGCCGGCAGCGCGTCGAGCCAGTGCACGCGTGCGGCCAGCGCCGCCGGCAGCGCGGCCGCGAGCGTGGCCTGCTGGCGCTCGCGCAGTTCGCCCGACAGCTCCACGATCTCGTAGCGCTCGGGCGCCGCGCCGAGCGCGTCGAGCGCCGCGACCAGGCCCGCCGCGAGCTTGCCGGTGCCGGCGCCGAACTCCATCACGCGCTGCGTGCCGCTCGCCTCGAGCGCCTGCGCCACCGGCCGCGCGAGCGTGCGCGCGAACAGCGGCGAGAGCTCCGGGGCCGTCACGAAATCGCTGCCGTCCTCGCCGCGCAGGCCGAACTTGCGCGCGCCACCGCTGTAATAGCCGAGGCCCGGCGCGTACAGCGCGCGCTCCATGAAGCGGGAAAACGGGATCCAGCCGCCCGCGGCCGCGATCTCGGCGCGCAACGACGCGGCGAGCGTTTCCGACTGTGCGAGCGCGTCGGGGCCGGGAACGGGTAAACTAGCGGGTTCGTGAGCTTTCGGGTTCATCCCGGCATTGTAAATGAGCGAATCCGTGACCGATCCGGTTGCAAGCCAGGCTGCGCGGCAAGCCGAAGGGCCCGCCACCGTGGCCGCCGAGGCGCGGATCGTGCTGATCACGGGCGCCGCCCGCGTGGCGAGCCCCGGCAGCATCGCCCGCTCACTCGCGCTCGCGTTCGCGCGGCGCGGCTGGGACGTGGCGCTCGCGGTCGAGGCCGAGGCGGATCGCCCCGGCGCGGAGCAGTTGGCCGCCGAGCTGCGCGCCGCCGGCCGCCGCGCCGCGGTGCTGGTGGCGAGTCTGGCCGACGAGGCCGGCGCCGCGTCGCTGGTGCCCGCCTGCGCCGAGGCGCTGGGCCGGCCGCGCTGCATCGTGTGCCATGCCGATGACCCCGCCGACGATCACGCGGAGGATCACGCGAAAGATCGCGGCGATTCGGCCCCGGAATCCGGCGACGACGCCACCAGCGCCGGCTATGCCACGCTGCTCGCGTCGTACGCGCGCCACGTGGCCGCGCCGGTGGTGCTGGGCCGCGCGCTGGCCGGGATCACGCCCGAGGCCGCGCGCGAGGACGAAACGCTGCGCGCCGCGCTGATCCACCTGCTCGACGACGCGCTGTATCACCCCGCGCCGCAGCGCCTCTCGCACGCGCTCGCGCAGGCCGCGCTGCACCGCGCGACGGCCGCGCAGGCGCAGGCGCTGGCGCCGAAGGTGCGGGTCGCCGCGCTGGTGCGCTCGCGCGCGCCGCATGCCGACGAACTGGCCGAGGCGGCCTGCTATCTGGCCGACGCGCCCGGCGTGACCGGCGCCACGCTGACCGTGGACGGCGGCGAGCATCTCGCCCCGCCCGAGCCCGACCAACCCTGACGCGGCGCGCCCGGCGCACCGCGTATTTTGTTTTTTGCGTGCCCGCACGCCCATTTGACTGGACCGATCATGTTTTCCGCCCTCCTGCACCCCAGGCTCGCCGATTGCCGCAGGCTCTACCTGCGCGACCACGCCGTCTCCATGCGTATCGGCGCGTTCGAGCACGAGAAGCGCGGCGAACAGCGCGTGGTCATCAACATCGACGTGTTCGTGCCGCTGGCGCTGACCACGCCGGTGGAGGACAAGCTGCGCGAGGTGATCGACTACGATCTGATGAAACAGGCCGTGGCGCACAGCATCGCGGCCGGCCATATCCACCTGCAGGAAACGCTGGTCGACTCGATCGCCGCGCGCCTGCTCGCGCACGACGCCGTGCGCGCGGTGCGCGTCTCCACCGAGAAACCGGACGCCTACCCCGATTGCGACGCAGTGGGCGTCGAAGTCTTCCGCATCAAGGACCAGGAGCGAGCATGAACGCGCCCCATACCCCCGAACAACTGGGCACCCCCGCCCCCGCCGCCGCGGAAACCGGCCGCCCCGCGCTGACGCGCCGCGAGCAGAAGCAGGCCTACGAGAACAACAAGCTGCACAAGCGCATCGTGCGTCAGGTCGGCCAGGCGATCGGCGACTACAACATGATCGAGCAGGGCGACAAGGTGATGGTGTGCGTGTCGGGCGGCAAGGACAGCTACGCGATGCTCGACGTGCTGCTGTGCCTGCGCGAGCGCGCGCCGATCGACTTCGACATCGTGGCCGTGAACCTCGACCAGAAGCAGCCGGGCTTTCCCGAGCACGTGCTGCCCGAGTACCTGCGCCAGCTGGGCGTGCCGTTCCACATCGAGAACCAGGACACCTACAGCATCGTCAAGCGGCTGGTGCCCGAGGGCAAGACCACCTGCTCGCTGTGCTCGCGGCTGCGTCGCGGCATCCTGTACCGCGTGGCCGGCGAGCTCGGCGCGACCAAGATCGCGCTCGGCCACCACCGCGACGACATCGTGCAGACCCTGCTGCTGAACATGTTCTACGGCGCCAGGCTGAAGGGCATGCCGCCCAAGCTGCAGTCCGACGACGGCAGGAACGTGGTGATCCGCCCGCTCGCCTACGTGAAGGAAGTGGACCTCGAGAAGTACGCCGAGCTGCGCGAATTCCCGATCATCCCGTGCAACCTGTGCGGCAGCCAGCCGAACCTGAAGCGCGCCGAGATGAAGGCGCTGATCCGCGACTGGGACAAGCGCTTCCCGGGCCGCGTCGAGAACATGTTCAGCTCGCTGGCGAGCGTGGTGCCGTCGCACCTGATGGATACCGGCCTGTTCCCGTTCAAGGACCTGCGCGCCAGCGGCGTGGCCGACCCGGCCGGCGACATCGCGTTCGACGAGGATCCGTGCGGCACCGATGCGGGCGCAACCAGCGTCGGCGGCGGCAAGCCGATCTCGATCGTTCAGCTCGACGATCTGTAACAAGGTTTCACGATTGCCGTGAAACGCCCGCCCCACGGGCGTTTCACGGCGACGGGCGGGCCGATTCCGCCCCCGCTCGCGCGCAGCCTGCATGCTAGAATTCGCACCTCCGAACTCTCCCTCTCGCTGACGCCATGAATATCGTGATTTTGGCGGCAGGCACCGGCAAGCGCATGCGTTCCGCGCTGCCGAAGGTGCTCCATCCGCTGGCGGGCAAGCCGCTCCTCTCCCACGTCATCGATACCGCACGCACGCTGGCGCCCTCGCGCCTGGTGGTGGTGGTCGGCCATGGCGCGGACGCCGTGAAGGCGGCCGTCGCGGCGCCCGACGTGCAGTTCGCGCTGCAGGCCCAGCAGCTCGGCACCGGCCACGCGGTCAGGCAGGCACTGCCCTTGCTCGACCCGGCCCAGCCCACGCTGGTGCTGTACGGCGACGTGCCGCTCACGCGCGCGAGCACGCTGAAGGCGCTGACCGAGGCGGCCACCGACGCACGCTACGGCATCCTGACCGTCACGCTCGACGATCCGACCGGCTACGGCCGCATCGTGCGCGATGCGTCGGGCAACGTCACGCGCATCGTCGAGCAGAAGGATGCGTCGCCCGAGCAGTTGAAGATCGCGGAAATCAACACCGGCATCATCGTCACGCCCACCGCGCAGCTCGCGATGTGGCTGGGCGCGCTCGGCAACGACAACGCCCAGGGCGAGTACTACCTGACCGACGTGGTCGAGCAGGCCATCGAGGCCGGCTTCGAGGTGGTGACCACCCAGCCCGACGAGGAATGGGAAACGCTCGGCGTGAACAGCAAGGCGCAGCTGGCCGAGCTCGAGCGCATCCATCAGCGCAATCAGGCGGAAGCCCTGCTGGTGGACGGCGTGACGCTGGCCGACCCGGCGCGCCTCGACATCCGCGGCAGGCTCGTGTGCGGGCGCGACGTATCGATCGACGTGAACTGCGTGTTCGAGGGCGAGGTGCAGCTGGCCGACGGCGTGTCGATCGGCGCGAACTGCGTGATCCGCCACGCCTCGATCGGCGCCGGCGCGCGTATCGACGCGTTCTCGCACATCGACGGCGCCCAGGTCGGCGCGCGGGCCGTGGTGGGCCCGTACGCGCGGCTGCGCCCCGGTGCGGCGCTCGGCGAGGAATCGCACGTCGGCAACTTCGTCGAGGTGAAGAACGCCGTGCTCGGCCACGGCTCCAAGGCCAACCACCTGACCTACATCGGCGACGCCGACATCGGCGCGCGCGTGAACATCGGTGCCGGCACCATCACCTGCAACTACGACGGCGCCAACAAGTTCCGCACCGTGATCGAGGACGACGTGTTCGTGGGCTCCGACACGCAGCTCGTGGCACCGGTGCGCGTGGGCAAGGGGGTGACGATCGCGGCCGGCACCACGGTGTGGAAGGACGTGGCCGACGGGCAGCTGGTGCTGAACGACAAGAAGCAGACGGAAAAGGCCGGCTACGTGCGGCCCACCAAGAAGAAAAGCTGAACCGCATCATTCAGACAATTTGAACGTTTCCGAAGGCGCAACCCCGGTGGCGCCTTCCTCATTTCGGAGGATCGATCGCCATGTGCGGCATTGTCGGCGCAGTTGCGCAACGTAATATCGTTCCGGTGCTGATCGAAGGTCTGCGCCGTCTTGAATATCGCGGCTACGACTCGTGCGGCGTGGCCGTGCTCGAGAACGGCGCGCCGAAGCGCGCCCGCAGCACCGCGCGCGTGGCGGACCTCGACGAGCAGGTGCGCGACACCAGGCTCGAGGGCTTCACCGGCATCTCGCACACGCGCTGGGCCACGCACGGCGCGCCGGTCACGCACAACGCGCACCCGATCTTCTCGTCGGATGCCGTCGCGATCGTGCACAACGGCATCATCGAGAACTACGAAACACTGCGCGAGGGCCTGCGCGCGAAGGGCTACGAATTCGTCTCGCAGACCGATACCGAGGTGATCGCCCACCTCGTGCACAGCCTCTATCGCGGCGACCTGTTCGCGGCCGTGCGCGAGACCGTGGCACAGCTGCACGGCGCCTACGCGATCGCCGTGATCCACAAGGACCAGCCGCACACCGTGGTGGGCGCGCGCCAGGGCTCGCCGCTCGTGGTGGGCTTCGGCGACGGCGAGAACTTCCTCGCCTCCGACGCGCTCGCGCTGGCCGGCAGCACCGACCGCTACACCTTCCTCGAGGAAGGCGACGTGTGCGAGCTGACGCTCGAGGGCGTGAAGATCGTGGACCGTGCCGGCGCGCGCGCCGAGCGCGAGATCCGCATCGTGAGCGCCTACGGCGGCGCCGTGGAACTCGGCCCCTATCGCCACTTCATGCAGAAGGAAATCTTCGAGCAGCCGCGCGCGATCGCCGACACGATCCCGCCGATCGAGGCCTTCGAGCCGTCGCTGTTCGGCGAGGCCGCGGCCGACACCTTCAAGGACATCGACAGCCTGCTGATCCTGGCGTGCGGCACCAGCTCGTACTCCGGCATGACGGCCAAGTACTGGCTCGAATCGATCGCCAGGATTCCCACCCAGGTGGAGATCGCGAGCGAATACCGCTACCGCGATTCCGTGCCGAACCCGCGCCAGCTGGTCGTGGTGATCTCGCAATCGGGCGAGACCGCCGACACGCTGGCCGCGCTCAAGCACGCGCAGTCGCTGGGCCACAAGCACACGCTGGCCGTGTGCAACGTCGCGACCAGCGCCATGGTGCGCCTGACCGAGCTGCAGTTCCTCACGCGCGCGGGCACCGAGATCGGCGTGGCGTCCACCAAGGCGTTCACCACGCAGCTGGTGGCGCTGTTCCTGCTGGCGGCCACGCTCGGCAAGGTGCGCGGCCACGTGGACGCGACCCGCGAAGCCGACTACATCCGCCAGCTGCGCCACCTGCCGGCCGCGCTGAACAGCGTGCTGGCGCTCGAGCCGCAGATCATCGCGTGGTCGGAAGAGTTCTCGCGCAAGGAAAACGCGCTGTTCCTCGGCCGCGGGCTGCACTACCCGATCGCGCTCGAGGGCGCGCTGAAGCTGAAGGAAATCTCGTACATCCACGCCGAGGCCTATCCGGCCGGCGAGCTCAAGCACGGCCCGCTCGCGCTGGTGACCGAGGCGATGCCGGTGGTGACTGTGGCGCCGAACGACACGCTGCTCGAGAAGCTGAAGTCGAACATGCAGGAAGTGCGCGCGCGCGGCGGCGAGCTGTACGTATTCGCCGATTCGGACACGCACATCGTGAACGACGATGGCCTGCACGTGATCCGCATGCCCGAGCATTACGGCCCGCTCTCGCCGATCCTGCACGTGGTGCCGCTGCAGCTGCTCGCATATCACACGGCCTGTGCGCGTGGCACCGATGTGGACAAGCCGCGGAATCTGGCGAAGTCGGTGACGGTGGAGTGAGTGGCTGGCGGGATTTCGATGCCGCCTTCGTCCGCCCACGGTAATATCTTCGCGGCCCGGAACGCGGCATCTTCGCCGCCGCCCGGGCCGCTTCCCAAACACCGCAGCAAACTGGAGCTTCACGCATGGCATCGGCAGCAGAGTTCGAGCAGGTCAGCGTCGTCAAGAAGGCGAACGTCTATTTCGACGGCAAGTGCGTTTCGCACACGGTCATCTTCGCGGACGGCAGCCGCAAGACGCTCGGCGTCATCCTCCCCGCGACGCTGAATTTCGGCACCGACCAGCCCGAGCTGATGGAAGTGCAGGCCGGCAAGTGCCGCATCCGCCTGGCCGGCAGCGACGAATGGCAAACCTACGGCGAAGGCCAGTCGTTTTCGGTGCCGGGCAAGTCGCGCTTCGACATCGAGGTGCTGGAAACGCTCGATTACGTCTGCAGCTACCTCTGAGCAGGCAGCACGCGCCACGAAAAGGCGACCCGATCGGGTCGCTTTTTTCTTTGGGGCGGGATCGGCGCCCGAGGTCGGCCGTGCCACCTCCCCGACACGTTTTCGCATCAAAAATCCACACATCCGGCACACTTTTTCCGCGCCTTGCACGCACCATCTCGGTGTGAGAAACGCACATGCAGAGAGGAAGGAATGAGCCGTCAGAGCGCCGAGATCTGTTCGTCGCGCAAGATGCCCGCATCGGACGAGCGGGTACGCGTGCTGGTGGTGGACGACTATCGCGACGGCGCGGAAGCCACCGCGCTGTACCTGGCCGAATTCGATTTCGACACGCGCTTCGTGACCGCGGCGCGTGAGGTATCGCGCGCCGCCGCGCAGCACGCGCCGCACATCGTGCTGCTCGACATCCGCATGCCGGAGATGGACGGCTTCGACGTGGCGCGCCTGCTGCGCGCCTCGCCCGGGCTGCAGGCGACGATCCTGATCGCCTACACGTCGATGCCGTGGGCCGACATCGAACACCAGGCGGCGGCCGCCGGCTTCGACGGCTATTTTCGCAAGGCCTCCGAACTGTCGGCGCTGCCCCAACTGCTGGCGACGTTCCGCGAAGCCAGCCGCGTCCCGAGCTGATGCCCCCTCAGGCGGCGCTCGCCGCCGCCGCGTGCCGCGCCCGATCCACATCGGGGCTGCGATAGGCGTGCTCGGGAATCTCCGCGAGACGCGACGCCCGCACCTGCCGCGGCGCGAGCCCGTAAAACTTCTGGAAGTTCATGATCAGCGGCGACCACTTGTCGGGGTCGATGCGATGGCGCTCGCCGTCCATCAGCAGGTCCGGATGCACGTGCACGCGCGTGATGCGCACCTCGAACACGGTGATGAAGCCGCGCTGCTCGGGCAGATCGTCCATGATGCCGTGCCGCGCGGCCAGCACCGCCTCCATCTGGATCGGGCATTCGAGCGCGCGCGGCGCGGCCACCGTCTCGGACGCGATGCGCGTGAGGCCCGCGCGCCCGAACTTGTCGGACTCGTGCACGTAGCCCATCGCGGTACGGAACTCGGGCACCGGATCGCAGCCGGTGGTGCGCGCGATCGCGTCGACGGCCGCGGCCTCGGCCGGTGACGGCAGGTTCAGCACGCATTCGCCGGTGCGCACTAGGTTCTGCGCCGTCTTCGAGCTCGACGCGATGCCGAGCACGCCGCGCCAGCCGAGCCAGAACACCGACGAGATCGGCGCGAGATTGTCGCTGCCGTCCTCGCTCACGGTGCCGACCAGCGCGACGGGCGTGCCGAGATAGAGAATGGAAGGTTCGCTCGCGACGTGCGGCACGTGGGGGGTGGGCTGGCGGTTCATGTCGTTCCTCGTGGGAAGTGGATCGGTGAGGAACATGCTCGCGCAGGCCGCCCCGACGGGCGCTCCGTTTCTTGCGCGCGCAGTCGTGCCATGATGATCGGCACCCACCGCCCCGGACCGAACCACCATGACGACACGACGCCCGCCGCGAACGCCCCCGATCGCGATCCGACCTGCCGATTCCTGCTGAAGGGCACGGCCGGCGCGCGCGGCGTGGACTTCTCCACAGCCTTCGGCGGCGATCACGGTGATTCCATCACGATCGCCCCGGCCGCACAGGGCCACTGGGTCGTCACAGCCGTCGGCGACCGGCTCCCGAATTGCGACGTGCCGACGATATCCACAGGCGACACGCTCGCCTTCGGTGAGCCGCGCGACTGGCTCGACTTCACCCAGGTGGCGGTGCGGCGCGCGCGCCTGTATTCGGCGCCGCAGGCGCAGGCCGCCACGCGCGCCTACCTCGTGAAGGGCGACGTCGCCGCGGTGCTGGCCCGCTCGGGCGACTGGGTGGAAATCGACTATTTCGCGCGCGGCGCGACGCGCGTGCGCTGGGTCCGGCGCGCCGATCTGGGCGCCGATTGAGGGGCGACGCCGAATGGACGCGGATCGGCAGGGAAAGGAGCATCCTGCAGCCGCAGCACGACCAGCGCCCCGGAATGGACGATCGCCACCGCTTCGCCGAGCGGCAGGCGCGGCCCCGGCACGCGTGCCCCCGCCGTCAAACGCTCACCACGCCACGTTGCCGCCCGCGTTGACGAACTCGCCGGTCACGCCCGGCGTGGTCTGCAGCGCGAGCCGCACGGATGCGGCGGCGCCCTCGGCCGGCGTCAGATGGCCCTGGCCACGGCTCAGGTCGGTGTTCACGTAGCCGGGGCACACCGAATTCACGGCGATCCCCTCGGCCAGCAGCTCCTGGCTCAGCTGGATCGACAGCATGTTCAGCGCGGCCTTCGACGCGTTGTAGCCGATCAGCCGCACGTCGTAGTAGGGCGACGCCTTGTCCAGGTTCTGCGCGAGCGAGCCGAGCGTGCTCGACAGGTTGATCACCTGGGCGCCGGCGCCCGACTTGCGCAGCAGCGGCAGCATCGCCTGCGTCACGCTCAGCACGCCGAAGAAGTTGGTGTCGAACACCTCGCGCACGGTGGCCATCGAGGCGACGCTCGGCGGGCCGTCGCCGTCGGGCGCGATGCCGGCGTTGTTGACGAGCACGTCGAGCCGGCCGTGGCGCGCCTCGATCGTGGCGGCGGCGGCCTTCACCACCGCCTCGCGGGTCAGGTCGAGTTCGACGAATTCGACATCGAGCCCCTCGGCCAGCAATTTGTCGACGGCGGCCTGGCCGCGCTGCCGGTCGCGCGCGCCGACGATGGCGAGCGCGCCGCCCTGCGCGACCTGTCGCGCGATCTCGTGGCCGATTCCCTTGTTGGCGCCCGTGACGAGGACGATGCGTCGTGCGGATGATGTCATGCGTGCTCCTGAAGCGTTGGTGGATTTCACGCACAATGCTAGGCCGCCCGTCCCCTCCTGGATATTCGCTTATGACCGCCCAGCCCCAGCAGCCCCCGCAGCCCCGCCGGCAGCCGCGCCAGGCGCGCGCGATCGTCACCCGCGAGGCGATCTTCGAGGCGACCGTTCAGCTTTTGCTCGTGCACGGCCCCGAACGCTTGACAACCACGCGGATCGCCGAACGCGCGGGCGTGTCGGTGGGCACCCTGTACCAGTATTTCCCGCACAAGGAAGCGCTGATCTACGCGCTGCTCGCGCGCCATCTCGATCTGGTGGCCGACTACATCGGCGAGGTGTGCCGGCGCTGTCACGGCATGCCGGCCGGCGCGATGGCCGAGACGCTGGTGGCCGGCTACGTCAACGCGAAGACGACGCGCGTGGACGTGACGCGCGCGTTGTATCGCGGCACCACGCGCATCGACAAGCGGGTGCTCGTGCACGCGTTCCAGCAGCGCCTGGAGGACGCGAGCCGTCCGATGCTGGCGAGCGCGTCGGACCTGCGTTTCGCCGATCTGGAGGTGGTGACCGTCAGCTTGCTGACGATGGTGACGAGCTCGGTGTGCTCGCTGTTCGACCGCGACATCCCGATGAGCTACGGCAACGCGTATCACGACGAGGTGGCCACCATGTGCCGCTCGTACGTGGCGGCCACCGGCAAGCCCGCGATGCCGGCCGCCCGCGCGAACGCCGGCGACTGGCGCGCGATGGCCGACCTGCTGGTGGGCCGCTTCGATACCTCAAGCCCGATCTTCGCGTCACGCGGCGCCTGAGGCGCTCATGCAGCCGGCTCGCGCGCCGCGAGCGTCACCCACTGCGCGCGGTGCGCCACGCGCTCCAGAAAGGCATCGAGCGCGGCGCGCGTGAGCGCCACGCTCGCGTCGCTCGACAGCGGGTGGAACAGGAACACCGACGCGCCGGCGAGCTCGGCATCGATCGCGAGCTGCACGCGCGCCTGGGCGTCGTTGACCAGCGCGAGCGGGCTCAGCGAGCCGGGGCGCACGCCGAGCCGCTCGAACAGCGTGTCGGCCGAGGCAAACGACAGCCGCTTGCTGCCGAGCGCGACCGCCGCCGCGGCGAGGTCGAGCGCCTTGCTGGCCGTGGTCACCACCAGGAAGGTGCCGCCCTTCCTGTCCTGCAGCAGCAGGTTCTTGCAGCGCTCGCCGTCCAGCGCGAGCACCAGCCCATCCGATTCCGCCATGTTGAACACGGCCTCGTGCGCTTCGCACGAGAACGGAATGGCCCAGTGCTGCAATTGCGCGAGAAGTTCGGTCTTGCCCAGCATGGTGTGAAGTCCGCGTCGAAACCCCGATGATCGGTCAAGGCAGAAATACGCGTCGGCACGCGGCGCGCCCGCGCGCCCTCACTGCTGCCGGATCTCGCCCGGCCCCATGCCGGTCCAGCGCTTGAGCGCGCGCCGGAAGTTGGCCGCGTCGCTGAAGCCCACCAGCATCGCCACGTCCTCGGTGCTCATCCGGGTGGTCTTCAGATACTCGATCGCGAGCGAGCAGCGCACGTCGTCCACGATCGCCACGAACGAGGTGCCCTCGGCCTCGAGCCGGCGGCGCAGCGTGCGGCTCGTCATCTTCAGCGCGTCGGCCACCGCCTCCATGCTCGGGAATTCGCCGGGCTGCCGCATCAGCTCCTGATACACCTCGCCCGACGCGCCCACCGAGGTCTTGTCCTGGCCGATCAGCCGGTCGCAGGTTTCCTGCAGCAGCGCGGCCGAATGGCGGTGCGCCAGCTGCGGCCGGAACTCGAGGATCGCGCTGTCGTACACGAGCTCGCACTGCGCGGCGTCGAATTCGCAGGGGCAGCCCAGGTACTCGGCATACAGCGCCGCGTGCGGCGGCGCCGGATAGGCGAAGCGCGCCGCCATCGGCGGGCAGCTGCGGCCCGCCACGTCCTGCAGGTGGGTGACGTGCTGCGTGTACTGCTGCTCCAGCAGGAAGCGCTCCACGTCGGGCGCGAAGCCCGAGGCGAACGCATCGGGGAAGGTCCACACCGCGCGATCGGGATGTTCGGTCCACGCGATCGTCAGCGTGGGCGTGGCGAGGCGGTGGTATTTGACGCCGAGCCGGAAGTAGTCGCGCAGCGACAGGCAGGACATCAGCGCGTAGCCGTACATGCCGTAGGCGGCCAGATGCAGCCGCGCGCCGGTGCGAAACGGCGTGGCCGGATCGGCCGACAGGCGCACCGCGTTCGCGCACACGGCCGCGTACTGGCGCACCGAGGTCAGCACCGAGGCGTCGTCGATCTGCCCGGGCTCCACGCCGCTGCCGGCCAGGCTGTCGCGCACCGCGATGCCCTGCTCGGCCAGCACCTCCACCAGCGCCGCGATCTTGTACGGCGCATGCACGCGCTCGTTGAGCAGCGGCAGTTTGCTTGCCATCGTGCCTCCCGGGGATGTCCGCGAAGGACACCATCCTGTCCGAAAATGACCTTACGGCGGCGATGCTATCCCACTACCATCGCTACAACAAGAGACCGTCCGGCATCGATCGCGAACGCGACCGCAGCCGGCCCGAGACGATACCGGAGACACGCATGGCCCCCGCTTCCCCGCCTGCCCCGGCGCAGCGCAAGATCATCATCACCTGTGCCGTGACCGGCTCGGCGCACGTGCCGTCGATGTCGGAATACCTGCCGATCACCCCGGCCGAGATCGAGGCGCAGGCCGTCGAGGCGGCCGAGGCCGGCGCGGCGATCCTGCACCTGCACGCGCGCGATCCCGAGGACGGCCGGCCCACGCCCGCGCCCGAGGTGTTCCGCCGCTTCGTGCCGGCGATCGCGGCGCGCACCGACGCGGTGATCAACATCTCGACCGGCGGCAGCACGCGCATGACGCTCGACGAGCGGCTCGCCTACGCGCGCCTGGCCAGGCCGGAGATGTGCTCGCTGAACATGGGCTCGATGAACTTCTCGCTGCACCCGGTAGCCGCGAAGCTGCCGGCCTGGCGCTTCGACTGGGAGAAGGAGTATCTCGAAGGCATGGAGGACATGATCTTCCGCAACACCTTCCGCGACATCCGCAACATCCTGGCCGAGTTCCGCGATCACGGCACGCGCTTCGAGTTCGAATGCTACGACGTGGGCCATCTCTACACGCTCGCGCACTTCGTCGACCTGGGCATGATCGAGCCGCCGTTCTTCATCCAGTCGGTGGTGGGCATCCTCGGCGGGATCGGCCCCGATCCCGAGAACCTCGCCACCATGCGCGCCACGGCGGACCGCCTGTTCGGCCGCGACGCCTACCACTTCTCGGTGCTCGGCGCGGGCCGCCACCAGATGTCGCTGGTCACGATGGGCGCGATCCTCGGCGGCAACGTGCGCGTGGGGCTCGAGGACAGCGTGTACCTGGCGCGCGGCGTGAAGGCGAGGAGCAATGCCGAGCAGGTGCGCAAGATCCGCCGCATCCTCGAGGAGCTGTCGTTCGAGATCGCCACGCCCGACGAGGCGCGCGCGATGCTCGGCCTGAAGGGCCGCGAGCACGTGTCGCTCTAGCCCCCAGCCCGCCCGCGCCGGCAGCCCCGGCCACCCGATCGAAATCAGGCCCGCAACCGGCGCCCCCGCGCGCCGGCACAACAATCCCGCGGGCCACCCAACGGAGACATCATGAACACCCCGACCGCTGACGAAGACCTGCACGCCGTGCATCGGCGCGCCACCCGCCGCGCGATGGCGCGGCTGCTGCCGCTGATGATCGCGATCTACTTCCTGTCCTTCATCGACCGCACCAACGTGGCGCTGGCCAAGGGCGCGCTGGCCGCGGACCTCGGCATCGGCGCGGCCGCCTACGGGCTCGGCGCCGGCATCTTCTTCATCGGCTACGCGCTGCTGGAGGTGCCGAGCAACCTGGCCGCGCATCGCGTGGGGCCGCGCCGCTGGATCGCGCGCATCGCCGTGAGCTGGGGCCTGCTGTCCACGGCGATGATGTTCGTGCAGGGCACCACCTCGTTCTACGTGCTGCGGGTGCTGCTGGGCATCGCCGAGGCGGGGCTGTTCCCGGCGCTGATGTACATGGTCACGCTGTGGTTCGCGCCCGAGGATCGCGCGGTGGCGGTGGGCTGGATCTACACGGCGCCGTCGATCGCGCTGATCGTGGGCAGCCCGCTCGGCGCGGCGCTGATGCAGCTCGGCGGCACGGGCGGGCTGCGCGGCTGGCAGTGGATGTTCCTGCTCGAGGGCCTGCCCACCATCGTGGCCGGCATCGTGCTGTATTTCCGCCTGCCGGACCGGCCCTCGTCGGTGCGCTGGCTGAGCCAGGCCGAGGCGCGGGCGCTCGAGACGCGCGCCGTGATCGACCCCCACGCCGCGGGCTCGCACGCCGCGCGCGACTGGCTCGCCGCGATCCGCCGCCCCACCACTGTGCTGATCGCGCTGATCTACTTCCTGAACCAGGTGGCCTTCGTGGGCCTGTACTTCTTCACGCCGGCGATCGTCGCGCAGATGCACGCGAGCTCGCCGCTGCTGGTGGGCGTGCTGTCGAGCAGCGTCGGCATCGGCTTCCTGATCGGCGTGCTGGTGCTGCCGCGCCTGCACCGCCGCATCGCGGGCGACTGCGCGTTCCTCGGCGCGCTGACGGCCGGCCTGGTGGCGAGCGGCCTGGCCTTCCTGGCCGCGCACGAACAGGGCCTGAAGATCGTGCTGCTCGGCGTGACCGGCTTCTTCGCGGGCGGCATCCTGCCCTCGTACTGGGCCGTCGCGATGAAGCGCCTGCAGGGCATCCAGGCCGCGTCCGGCCTCGCCTTCATCAACACGGTGGGGCTGCTCGGCGGCTTCGCCGGCCCCTATCTGTTCGGGCTGTCCGAGGCCTGGACCCACCGCAGCGACGCGGGCTTCAACGTGATCGTGGGCGCCTCCGTGCTGGGCCTCTGCCTCGTGCCGCTGCTGGCGCGCGCGATCCGCGCCGAGCGCCGGCCGCTGCCCGCACCCGGCGCCGCCGCCGCGCCGCTGAACCCCTGAATACCGATCGATACGGATACGACAGCATGCGACTGAAAGACAAGATCACCCTCGTCACCGGCGCGGGCCAGGGCATCGGCGCGGCCACCGCGCTGAAATTCGCGCGCGAGGGCGCGACGGTGGCGGTGTGCGACGTGAACGGCGCCACCGCCGACGCCGTGGCCGGCGCCTGCCGCGAGGCCGGCGCGTGCGCCGAGGGCTTCCGGCTCGACGTGTGCGAGCGCGCCGCCGTGGATGCGGTGGTGGCCGCGGTGCTGGCCCGCTTCGGCCGCATCGACGTGCTCGTCAACAACGCCGGCATCACGCGCGACGCGCGCCTGCAGAACATGAGCGCGCAGCAGTTCGACGAGGTGATCGACGTGAACCTGCGCGGCGTGTTCCACATGGCGCAGGCGGTGACGGCCCCGATGCTGGCGCAGCGCAGCGGCGTGATCCTGAACGCGAGCTCGGTGGTGGGCATTCATGGCAACTACGGGCAGACCAACTACGCGGCCGCGAAGTTCGGCGTGATCGGCTTCACCAAGACCTGGAGCCGCGAGCTGGGGCCGAAGGGCATTCGCGTGAACGCCGTGGCGCCGGGCTTCGTGGACACGCCGATCCTGGCCAGCGTGCCCGGCGAGGTGCTCGCGAAGATGCGCGCGCAGGTGCCGCTCGGCCGCCTCGGCCAGCCCGAGGAGATCGCCGCCGTGTATGCCTTCCTGGCCAGCGACGAGGCCAGCTACGTGAACGGCGCCGTCATCGAGGTATCGGGCGGCATGAGCCTGTGAGCATCGCCGGGCGCGCCGCGTCCGGCCCCCGAACGACACGGAGACGACAGATGAATCCGATCCAGGGCTTCCGCGTGGACCCGGCCGCGATCCGCCGCGTGGGCCACGACCTGCAGCGCCCCGAATGCATCCTGGCCGAGCGCGACGGCACGCTGTGGACCGCCGACGCGCGCGGCGGCGTGATGCGCATCGCGAGCTCGGGCGAACAGCAGCTGATCCTGCCCGTGGACGCGGCCGGTCATGCGCAGGCGGCCGCCGGCGACGGCCTGACCCACGGCTCGCTGCCGAACGGGCTCGCCCTCGACGCCGAGGGCGCGCTGATCGTGGCGAACATCGGCACCGATCGGGTCGAGCGGCTCGGGCGCGACGGCCGCACCCAACTGCTGCTCGACCGCCTCGACGGCCAGCCGCTCGGCAAGGTGAACTTCGTGCTGCGCGACCGGCGCGAGCGGCTGTGGGTGACCGTCTCCACGCGCGTCGATCCGTGGCCCGAGGCGGTGCGCTCGACGCTGGCCGACGGCTACCTGGTGCTGATCGATGCGCGCGGCGCGCGCATCGTGGCCGACGGCCTGGCCTTCGCCAACGAGATCCGCTTCGACGCGGCCGAGCGTTTCCTGTACGTGGCCGAAACCACCGCCAAGCGCGTGAGCCGCTTCGCCGTGCACGACGACGGCTCGCTCGGAGCGCGCGAAACCTACGGCCCCGACTCGCTCGGGCCGGGCCTCGTGGACGGCATCGCGTTCGACGCGCACGGCAACCTCTGGTGCGCGATGATCTTCGCCGACCGGCTCGTGGCGATCGCGCCCGACGGCGCACTGCACGTGCTGCTCGACGACGGCGAGCCGGAGGCCACCGCGCGCTTCGACGCGGCCTTCGCCACCGGCGAGCGCGTGCCGATGTCGCTGATCGAGCCGACCGGCGGCACGATCGCGCCGTGGCTGACCAGCGTCACCTTCGGCGGCCCCGACCTGAAGACCGTCTACCTCGGCAGCCTCAAGGCCGGCAGCCTCGCGTCGTTCGCCTCGCCGGTGGCGGGGCTGCCGATGATCCACTGGTGAGGCACGGCGTGAACCAGCTCCCTCCCCGCCCCCCCGCAACGTCGAAACCTCAGGACCTCGAATCATGACTCCGCTGGACATGCTCAAGCCGCGCGCCGGGCTGCGCGTACTCGTCACCGGCGCGGCCGGCGGCATCGGCGCCGCGATCGCCGACGCGTTCCTGTCGGCCGGCGCGCGCGTCTACGTGTGCGACGTCGACCCCGCCGCGGTGGAACGCGCCCGCGCGCGCCATCCGAACCTGCACGCGGGCGTGGCCGACGTGGCCGATCGCGCCCAGGTGGACGCCGTGGTGGACGATGCGCAGGCCCGCCTCGGCGGCCTCGACATCCTCGTCAACAACGCCGGCATCGCCGGCCCCACCGGCGCGGTGGAGGCGATCGCGCCGCACGACTGGGAGCGCACCGTCGCCACCAACCTGAACGGTCAGCACCACTTCCTGCACCGCGCCGTGCCGATCATGAAGGCGAGCTCGGACTGCGCCGGCATCATCGCGATGTCGTCGGTGGCGGGCCGCCTCGGCTATGCCTATCGCACGCCGTACGCGGCCACCAAGTGGGCCATCGTCGGGCTCGTGAAGTCGCTGGCGGTGGAGCTGGGCCCGAGCGACATCCGCGTCAACGCGATCCTGCCCGGCGTGGTGCAGGGCGAGCGCATGGATCGCGTGATCGCCGCGCGCGCCGAATCGACCGGGGTGAGCGTCGAGGCGATGCGCGAGGACTATCTGCGCAAGATCTCGCTGCGCCGCATGGTGAGCGTGGACGACGTCGCCGCGATGGCGCTGTTCCTCGCCTCGCCGGCCGCCCGCAACATCACCGGGCAGGCGATCAGCGTGGACGGCAACGTCGAATACCTGTGAATGCGCTCAGCCGTGGCGCTCGGCCATGTAGCGCCCCGGCGCCGCGCCGAGCACCTTGCGGAACATGGTGACGAAGCTCGGCACGCTGTCGTAGCCGAGCTCCTCGCTGACCTGCTGGATCGTGCGGCCCGACGCGAAGGCGCGCACCGCCAGCATCACCGCGAGCTGCTGGCGCCAGCGCACCAGGCTCATGCCCGTCTCGCGCACCATCAGCCGCGCCAGCGTGCGCTCGCTCAGGCCGGCGTCGCGCGCGATCGCCTCCACCGGCTCGCGCCGCGCCGGCGCCGCCATGATCCGCTCGACCACCCGCCGCAGCCGCGTGTCGTGCGGCATCGGCAGGTGCAGATCCTCCACCCGCGCCGCCGCGATCTCGTCGATCAGCACCGCGGCCAGCCGCGCCTCGGGGCCGTCGGCTTCGTACAGCATCTCCATGCGCGCGGTGCGCATCAGCAGCTCGCGCAGCAGCGGCGTGACGCCGATCGCGCGGCACTGCGCGGGCAGGCGCGTGCTGGCGGCCGGATCGATGAACGCGCCGTAGCCCTCCATCGCGCCGGTCACGCGGATCGCGTGCAGCGCGCCGCCCGGAATCCAGATCGCGCTGCCGGGCGGCACCATCCACAGGCCGCGCTCGATCTCCACGCTCAGCGCGCCGCGCCAGGTCAGCAGCAGCTGGCTCTTGGCATGCCGGTGCGGCGCGAGTTCGAACGGGTCGATCTGCGCGAGGGCCACGCCGAAGGTGACCACCGCGCGCAGAATCGCGTCGGGATCGAGCCGGGGCGTGGTGTCGCTCACGTCGGTCAGCAGGGGCATCGGTGGCGGGCCTCGCGCAGGGAAAGCGGAATTCGGATGGCAGGAACGGATAAGAGTTTGGCACGGTTGCGGAATGACGCCAAACCGGCGCGCGTCTACGCTGCACGGGTGCCGTCGTCGACGGCCTCACCGTTGCCTCGCATCCCTTTCCGGAGAACGCCATGACCACCCTGCAGACCGCGCGCGTGAGCGCCCTGCTGAACGCCCTGCATGCCGAAGCCGCCGAAGCGGACGGCCCGCTCCTCGACGCCGTGATGTCGGTGGTCGAATCGTCGGGCCTGCCGATCGAGCGGATCCTGATCGACCGCGCGCGCGTGCCCGAAGCCCAGGCCGCCGTGATCTTCGGCAGCCACGCCGAGCGCTTCCTGGCCGTGTCGCGCGAATACGGGCAGATGCTGTACGCGATGTGCCGCGCCACCGGCGCGCGGCGCGTGGTGGAGTTCGGCACCTCGATGGGCCTCTCCACGATCTATCTGGCCGCCGCGCTGCGCGACAACGCCGCCGCGACCGGCCATGCCGACGGGCGCCTGATCGGCTCCGAGCTCGAGCCGGCCAAGGTGGCCCGCGCCCGCGATCACCTCGCGCGCGCCGGGCTGGCGGACCTCGTCGAGATCCGCGAGGGCGACGCGCTGCTCACGCTGCGCGCGCTCGACGGCCCGATCGACCTGCTGCTGCTCGACGGCGAGATGACGCTGTACCTGGACGTGCTGAAGCTGCTCGAGCCGCAGCTGCGCCCCGGCACCGTGATCCTGGCCGAGAACGCCTTCAACCTCGACGGCTACCTGAGCTACGTGAACGATCCGGCCAACGGCTATCTGCCGGTGTCGATGGAAACCGACGCGGGCCGCGGCAACGCGTTCGCGATCCGGCTGTAGGCGGCGGCCAGCCGCCGTGGCCCCATGAAACCGCCACCGGCTGGCGCTCTTCAAACGCCACGCGCGCTCCTATACTGGCCCGGACGTCGACCCGCGACGTCCGATCCACGACCCCACAGGAGCTTCCCGCCGTGAGCGCATCCCCGCTTGTCCGCTACGCCACCCCCGACGATTTCGACGCCTGGCTGCCGCTCTGGGACGGCTACAACGCGTTCTACGGCCGCTCGGGCGAGACCGCGCTGCCGCGCGCGATCACCGAGCTGACCTGGCGCCGCTTCTTCGACGGCTACGAGCCGATGCACGCGATGCTCGCCGAGCTCGACGGCCGCATCGTGGGCCTGGTGCACTTCCTCCATCACCGCCACACCACGATGGCGGGGCCGATCTGCTACCTGCAGGACCTGTTCACGCTGCCGGAGCTGCGCGGCCAGGGCGCGGGCCGCGCGCTGATCGAGGCCGTCTACCGCGAGGCGAAGCGCGACGGCGCCGAGCGCGTGTACTGGCAGACCCACGAAACCAACGAGACGGCGATGAAGCTGTACGACCGGCTGGCCGACAAGTCGGGCTTCGTCGTCTACCGCCACGCGCTCTAGGCGCCCGCGCCGCGCGCGCCGCGCCGCTTCATGCGCGCGAACGACACCGTCATCGCCGCGAGCTCCTTGGCGGCCGGCGGCAGCGGCGCATCGGCGCGCTGCAGCAGGCTCAGGTCGGCGCGCGGAATGGTGCCGTCGATCTCGATCGGCACCAGCGTGCGCGCGTAATCGGCCGTGCCCAGCACGAAGGCCGGCGCGAGGAACAGCAGGTCGCTGCCGGCCACCAGCGCCAGCGTGTCGAACAGCGATTCCACCGTGAACGCCACCACCGGTGGCGCGCAACCGGCCTCGGCGAACATGTCGTAGAGCCGGTTGCCGGGCGCGCCGAGCCGCCCGTAACGCCCCGTGTTGACCCATTCCGCCCCGGCCAGCTCACGCAGCGAGGTGGCGCCCGCGAGCGGATGTCCGCACCGGCACACGATCGCCGGATGCGCGGGATCGAGCACGGTGGCGCCCAGGTCGCTCATGTCGGTGCCCTGCCATCGACGACGGCTGGAACGAGCCGGGCCTGAGCCGCGCCGAGAAGCTGTACGGCTGGAACGCGTTCGAGGTGCTGGCCATGACGGCCGGCAATCCGGCCGCGCCCGTCAACGCGATCCCGCCCACGGCGCTCGCGCACTGCCAGCTGCGCTCCGACATCCTGGGCCTGCCGACGGTATGGATCCCGCATTCGTATCCGGGCTGCGCGCAGCACGCGCCCGACGAGCACATGCTCGCGCCGGTCGCGCGCGAGGGGCTGATGATGATGGCGGGGCTGTGGTGGGATCCGGGGGAGGCAAGGCGGTCGATCCTCGGATGAAGACGCCGATGTCGGTGGCGAATCGCTCGGCCAGCGCCTTCGCCCCCCGCTTGCCGATGTCGCGACGGCCGACCAGGTCTTCGCAATATCCGGAAAAGCCGCCGCGTGGCGCCGAGTCTTCATCTCTTTCCGTTTTTTCCTGTCCATGCGTCGTATTCCTTGTGGGTCGGCACATGGCGAATCAACAAATTCCGGCGGTCGAAGCGGCTGCCGGCGGTGTTGCCGCCGCCCCTCTGCCAGGCCGCGTGGCCGGCCGGGCCAGTCGGGGTGCTTTCGTCGTTTCCTGTTCGCGGCGGTGAGGACGGATCGGGGAATCTCGTGGCGTTGCGCGAACCGATCCACGAAGCCGGAAATGGCGAACCGCACGCACGTCGGCGCGGTTTCGCGCGGTGTTTTCGCGACGCGCAGGCGTGCCCGCCGCGCTGCGTGTTTGTCCCGATGGGCAGCATCGCGGGGCTTCGCTACGCTTTGGATACAGAGTTCCGAAGTTGTCCTTCGCACCCCGCAGACGAATCGAACCAGACACGGTTTCGCTCCCCCAACCGAATCGAGACATCCAGAGGACGCACGATGAAGATGCCGGACGGCCTGCCGGGCCACGACGCCGCGCGCGTCGATCGCAACGAACGGCTGCTGCTCGGCGAGACCGGCTTCTCGTTTCCGCGCACCCGGCGCCCCGCCGCGCCGCTCGCGCCGTGGGCGCACGGCGACGTGCCCGAGGCGGCCCGCGCCGCGCTGCGGGCCGACGACACGCTGGCCGATCTCGAGACACTGTCCTACGTGCCGCTCGAGCGCGACGCGCTCGGCGAGACCGACGCGGAATGGATCCTCGGGCGCACCGCCGCGGGCCTGCTGTCGATCGTGGTGCGCGACGCGCGCCATGCCGAAGCCGCGCAACTGCGCGAGGACACCGCCTTCGCGCTGGCCGAGGCGCGCCGGCTGCACGCGATGGGTGCGATCGTGTTCGTGCAGGACACGCGCGGCCACGATCTCGCGCGCTGCCTCGACGCGATGCGCGACGCGTTCGCCGTGGCCGCGATCGAGCCGGGCCGACTGCAGACCGCCGCCGTGGACGCGGCGCTGCCGGTGCGCTTCTGCTGCCTGATCGCGGCTTGATCCGGGCCGGATCGACCGGCCCGCCGGGCCACCGCCGTCCCCGCCTCTCCCCGCCCTCCGACGCCGCTACACGCGGCCGTCCCCCGCGCGGCGCGGCATCACGCCCCGCCGCCCCCGCTTCGCGCCCCCTCGGCCGTGCTGGTAAGCTACGCGGTATTCTGTATCCATCGATGCCGCGACCATGCCAGCGAAACTCTTGAAAATTCCGGCGCGTACCGACTACGTCGACGAGGTCTATCGCGTGCTGCGCGATGCGATCACCGAAGGCTCGATCGCGCCGGGCACGCGCATCGTGCAGGAGGAGATCGCCGAGCAGCTCGCCGTGTCGCGCTCGCCGGTGCTGCAGGCGTTCCGCCTGCTCAAGAAGGACGGGCTGGTGGAGGACGCGCCGGGCCGCGGCCTGCAGGTCGCGCCGCTCGACGCGGAGCGCATCGGCCACCTGTACGAACTGCGCGGCGCGCTCGACAGCCTGGCCGCGCGGCTCGCGGCGCGCAAGAAGGTGAAGCTCGACCGCGCGCTGATCGCCGCCGGCCGCAAGCTCTCGAAGGGCGAGGACATCAAGGCGATGATCGAGGCCGACATGGCCTTCCACAGCGCGATCTACGCCGCCTCGGGCAATCCGCTGATCGTCGACAACGCGCAGCTGCACTGGATGCTGCTGCGCCGCGTGATGGGCGCCGTGCACCGCGTGGCGGGCCAGCGCAAGACGGTGTGGGACGAACACGCGGCGATTGCGGAGGCGATCGCGAACGGCGAGCAGGAACTGGCCGCGCGCCTGAGCATCCAGCACACCGAATACGCGCGCGAGAACCTGGTGCGCCACATGAGCGAAGCGGTGGCCTGACGCGCCACCGCTCCCTTCAGGCTCACTTCAAGCTCCCTTCAAGCCCGCAACGCTTCACGCGCTCGCCTGGCGCGGTGCCGCGCTGGTCGTGGCCTGCTCGCGGCCGCGCCGCGAATTCACCAGCGCGGGCGGCACCAGCAGCACCAGCGCGCCGCCGATCAGCAGGCTCACCGACAGCCCCAGCACGCCCGCCCCGGCCGAGCCGGTGGCGTTCCTGATCACGCCGATCAGCGACGGGCTGATCACGCCCGAGATGCTGCCCACCGAGTTGGCCAGCGCGAGCCCCGCCGCCGCGGCCGCGCCGCCGAGGAAGGCCGGCGGAAGCACCCAGAACTGCGAGATCGTGGTCATCACGCCCATCGTGCCGATCGTGAGGCCCACCATCGCGAGCACCGTGGAATTCGCGAAGGCCACGCTCATCGCGAGCCCGGCCGCGCCCACCAGCCCCGGCACGATCAGGTGCCAGCGCCGCTCGCCGGTGCGATCCGAATTCCGGCTCACCAGCACCATCGCCACCGCGCCGGCCGCGTAGGGAATCGCGGTCAGCAGCCCGATGTTCAGCGCGCTCTGCACGCCACTCGCCTTGATCAGCGTCGGCAGCCAGAAGCTCACGCCGTACAGCCCCATCGTGTAGAAGAAGTAGATGCCGCTCACCAGCAGGATCTTCGGGCTGAACAGCCCGTCGGCCACCGAGTGCAGCGCGCCGGCCGGGGCTTCCTCGCGCAGCTTGCGCTCGATCATGGCCTTCTGTCCGGCGTCGAGCCAGGTGGCGTCCCGCACGCGATCGTCCAGGTAGAAGAACGCGATCACGCCCAGCACGATGGTGGGCAGGCCCTCGAACAGGAACAGCCACTGCCAGCCGGCCATGCCGTGCGCGCCGCCGAGTCGGGTCATCAGCCAGCCCGACAGCGGGCCCCCGATCACGCCCGACATCGGAATGCCGGTCATGAACAGCGCGGTGACCTTCGAGCGGCGCGACGACGGGAACCAGTAGGTCAGATACAGCACGATGGCCGGGAAGAAGCCCGCCTCGGCCACGCCGAGCAGGAAGCGCATCACGTAGAACTGGGTGGGCGTGTGCACGAACATCATGCCGGCCGACAGGATCCCCCAGGTCACCATGATCCGCGCGATCCAGCGGCGCGGTCCCACCCGCAGCAGCATCAGGTTGCTCGGCACTTCGAACAGCAGGTAGCCGACGAAGAACACGCTCGCGCCGAAGCCGTAGATCGCTTCGTCGAAACGCAGGTCGGTCAGCATCTGGAGTTTCGCGAAGGCCACGTTGATACGGTCCAGATAGGCGGCGAGATAGCAGAGGAACAGGAACGGCACGAGCCGCACGGTCGCTTTCGCAAACGCCGTCGACGCGCCGCCGTCCGCAAGGGCGGCAGGGTTGGGGGAACGCATGGTTGTCTCCTGATGTGCACCACGAATTACCGGCCGGGCGGGCGGCTTCGTCTGCCTTGTCTCCGCCGGCCGGTCGACCCGCGCGCGCCGGCCGATTGCCGGTGCGCGCGGGCCCTGGGGTTCGACCGAGCGAGCGCGATCAGTCGAACATGTCGGGCTGGGTCGCGACCAGGTCGTTCCAGATGGTCTGGAAATGCAGCCAGCCGATGTAGTCGCTGCCCACGTGCTCGCGGCTGTAGCGCGCGCGCTCCGGCGTGACTTCCTTCGGCACGATGCCGGTGGCCTCGATCATCAGCTGCTGCCGGCAGCAGCGTTCGAGCGCGATGAACCAGAACGCGGCCGAGTCGATGCTGTGGCGGCTCGCCGTCAGCAGCCCGTGGTTCTGGTGGATCGCGGCCTTCACGCCGGCGAAGGCATTCGCCACCTTGTTGCCGCCCTTCACTTCCACGGCCACCTTGCCGGCCTCGTCGCCGATCACCACGTGGTCCTCGAAGAAGGCCGCGGCGTCCTGCGAGATCGGCGCGAGCGGCTTGCCGAGCGAGGCGAACGCGGTGCCGTACACGGTGTGCGCATGGCACATCGCCACGATGTCCCGATGCTGCTCGTGCACGGCCGCATGCAGCACGAAGCCGGCGCGGTTGATCGCGTACTCGCCCTCCACCACGCGGCCCTGGTGATCGGCGCAGATCAGGTTCGACAGCTTGACCTGCGAGAAGTGGACGGCCATCGGGTTGGTCCAGTACAGGCCCGGGTTTTCCGGATCGCGCACCGTGAGGTGGCCGGCGAAGCCGTAGTCGAAGCCCTGCAGCGCGAAGGCGCGGCACGCGGCCACCAGACGCTCCTTCAGGTACTGGCGGTGTTCGGCGGCGTTGGCGAAGTTCGGCGGCTCGGGGAAGATCAGCCCTTCCTGCTCGGGCTGATAGATCGATACCTTGCCCGGCTTGACGATCGAGGTGTCGGCGGGACGTTCTGCGACTGTGGACATGTGCGTGTCTCCTTCTGGATATCGTGGGTGGACGGATCGCGGCGCGGGCCGTGCCCGCTGCCGCGGCCGATACCGTCATCGTCGGCGTCGGCCACTGCGTTGACAAACGATCGCTGTTCATACAAACATGAATCACATTCATACCTGGAGACACGCGTGAGACGCATCCCCAACTTCGTACTGCTCAGGGCTTTCGAAGCCACCGCGCGTCTGAAGAGCTTCACGCGTGCCGCGGCGGAACTGCACCTCACGCAGTCGGCGATCAGCCACCAGGTGCGCGAGCTCGAGGAGACCTTCGGCCGCCGCCTGCTGGTACGCCGCAACCGCACCGTGGACACCACGCCCGAGGGCGCGCGCCTGCAACAGAACCTCGGCCGCGTGTTCGACGTGATCGAGGCCGCCTGCGACGAGGTGGGCCTCGCCCCCACCGCGCAGGTCCTGGCCCTGCACAGCGCGCCGAGCTTCGCGGCCAAGTGGCTCGGCCCGCGCCTGCCGCAATTCATGCGCGAGCATCCCGACATCACGATTCGCCTGTCGTCGGGCGCCGAGCCCGTCGACCTCACGCGCGACCGCGAGATCGACGTGGCGATTTCCTACGGCCACGCCGTCGAGCGCCCGGCCATCGTCACGCTGCCGATGGGCGCGGAACGCATCGCGCCGATGTGCTCGCCGACGCTGCTGCAGCCGGGCGTGCCCGCCCGCGACGCGATCCGCCGGCTCACGCTGATCGACTCGCAACTGAGCCGCATCGGCTGGGCCGACTGGTTCGCGCGCAACGCGCTCGCGCTGCCGAGCCGCGCGCGCCCGTCGTTCGATCGCGCCGCGCTCGCGCTGTCGGCCGCCGTGGACGGCATGGGCGTGGCGCTCGAGACCACCCGCCTCGCCGAGCGCGAGCTGTCGCGCGGCGACCTGGTGCTGCTCGGCGAGGACGAATTCACGCCGATCGCGCGCGACACCCACTTCCTCGGCTACCGGGCCGACGAACGCACGGTCGACAAGGTGCGCCGCTTCGTCGGCTGGCTCGGCCGCGCGGCGGGGCTCGGCGAGGTGGCCACCGACGCTGAGCCGCGCGCGCCGCGCTGAGCCGTGCGGCGCCGCACGCTCAGGCCGGCGCCGCCACCGGCGCGTCCTGCAGCAGGCCGTCCTTCCTCGGCAGGCGCAGCAGCTTCGATGTCATGGCGCTCTCCTTCCCCGCGCATGCGCGCTCAGTTGCCGCCCGGCGACTTCGGCACCCCCATCGGCAGGTCCGGATCGGCGCGATAGACGTCGGCGATGTGCTCGTCGGGCAGCAGCATCATGATCAGGTCGGCGTCCTTGCCGTGGAAAACTTCCATTGCGGATTCGTGGTGAGCGTGAAGGACGGAATCGGGGAAGGCGGCCGCGCTCAGAGGTCGAGCACCAGCCGGCTGCCGGCGGGACGCGACACGCAGGCGGTCAGATGATCGCGGCGTTCGGCGTCGTCGAGGATGAAGTCGTTGTGCTCGACCTCGCCCTCGAGGTAGCGCACCTTGCAGGTCGCGCACAGCCCCGCGCAGCACGAGGTGGGCACCGCCACGCCGGCCGCGTTCAGCGCGTCGGCCAGGCTTGTGCCGGCCTTCAGCAACACCACCCGGCCGCTTCTCGCGAGCGTCACCTCGCAGTCGCCGGCCGCGGCGCCGCTGCCCTCGCTGTCTCCCGCGCGCTGCGGCCGCTCCGGCGCCCTGAAGTGCTCGAAGTGCACGGTGCCGGCCGGCCAGTGCGCGGCCGCGTCGGCGCAGGCGGCCATGAAGCCGGCCGGCCCGCAGTAGTACACGTGGGTGCCCGGCGCGGGCGCGGCGAGCAGTTGCCGCACGTCGAGGCGCAGGTCCTCGCGGCCCTCGTCGAAGTGGTAACGGAGCTTGCCGGCGCGGCGCAGCGCGTCGAGCTCGGGGCCGAACGCGGCCGCCTCGGCATTGCGCGCGCAGTAGTGCATCTCGAAGGCCACGCCGCGCGCCTCGAGCTCGTGGGCCATCGCCTTGATCGGCGTCACGCCGATGCCGCCCGCCACCAGCATCACGCGCTGCGCGTCGGGCGCCAGCGCGAAGTGGTTGCGCGGCCGGCCGATCGTGACCACGGCGCCGGCGCGCAGCTCGTCGTGCACGGCCCGCGAGCCGCCGCGGCCGGCCTCGTCCTTCAGCACCGCGATCACGTAGCGGCGCCGCTCGCCCGGCGGGTTGCTGAGCGAGTACTGGCGGATCACGCCGTGCTTCAGGTGCACGTCGATGTGCGCGCCGGCTTCGAACGGCGGCAGCGCCTCGCCGGCCGGATCGGTCAGCTCGTAGGAATTGATGCCGCGCCCTTCGTAGCGCACCTGCCTCACCCTCACTTCGAGGGTGCCGGCCGCCGCGTCTGCCACGCTGTCTTCTGCTTCCAGTACGGTTTCCATGCGGATGTCTTCCTTGCGGGACGGCGCCCACGCGCGCGGCATCGGCCGGGCACGCGTGCGCGCCGTCGTGGCCTCAGCGCTTGAGCGACTGCTCGAGCTCGTCGAAGCGGCTGCGCACGAACTCGGTGCGCTCGGCGCCCTTCATCGGCTCGCTCCGGGTCAGCACCTCCACCACCGTCTTGAGCACCTTGCGGCGGCGCGCCACCTCTTCCTCGACGGTCTCGCCTTCCGCGATCTCGAACACGTTGCCCGAGCAGTAGCTGTTCGGCGCGCCGGCCAGGTCGCGGAACCACTGCGCGAAGCCCTGCGCCGACGAGGGTGCGTTGGTGCCGCGCACCGCATCGCGCAGCAGCTTGCGGAACTGGTAGAGGCCCGCGTCGAAGCGCGTCGGATGTTCGAGCGAGTGCACGGCGATCGGGCGCTGGCTGATGATCGCCTCGTAGTCGCCCGGCGCGTACTGCGCCTGCTTGTAGTGGGCGCGCTCGCGGTGATTGGTCGGGATCGGCGGCATGTCCTCGAGCTTGTACTTGCCGAAGCGCTCGGGGCGGCGCATCGCCACCTGGCCTTCGAGGAAGTCGATCGACTCGTAGCCCACCAGCGCCTTGTTGCCCACGCCGCGCGTGTCGATGCCGGGGCCCATCACGCGCCAGCCGATCATCTTGCTGTTCTCGTCGTCCACCGGCACGGTCCAGCGGATGATGTGGAAGCGGCTGAACAGCTTCTTGCGCGAGCCGTCCTCCGAGGTGTAGGCATGCAGGCTCAGGTTCGGCAGCACCTGGTGCTGCACGCGCACGAACAGCCGGTCCTTGTCCACCCGGCGCGCGCCGGCGCAGGCGAGGCTGCGCCCGCCCTGCACCGGCACGAAGTTCATGTCCGGCGCCACTTCCATCGAGGCCGCGCCCACTTCGTCGAAGGTGGTGCCCTGAAAGTGGCCGCCCACCACGCTCTTGCCCGCGTGCAGCGCGGCGGTGTGATAGTTGTCGGCCGCGTTGTCCTGCACCTGCAGCCAGTTGCAGTGCTGGAAGTTGCTGTAGGGCACCAGCTCGTCACTCTCGGCCACGGTGAAGTCGCCTTCCCATTCGGGGAACGGCGGCTCGTCCTCGGGCGGCCCCATGTAGGCGAACACCAGGCCGTTGCGCTCGACCGCCTTGTAGGCGCCCTGGCGGATCGAGCAGGCGAACTTCTCGGCCTCCTTCTCCTCGCCCTTCGGGAACGGCACGTGCAGGCAGGCACCGTCCACGTCGAACACCATGCCGTGATAGCAGCACATGATGCCGTGCTCCTGGATCGCGCCGTATTCGAGCGAGGCGCCACGGTGCACGCAGTGCGCGTGCAGCACGCCCACCGCGCCGCTGCCGTCGCGGAACGCCACCAGTTCCTCGTTCAGGATCTTCAGGAAGCGCGGCGTGTCGGTCAGTTCCAGCGACATGCACACCGGGTGCCAGAAGCGGCGCATGAATTCGCCCATCGGCGTGCCCGGGCCCGTCTCGGTCAGCTCCGGATCGTGCTCGGGGATCCTGTTCGTGTAATAGCCGCCGTACGGAATCAGTTTCTTCACGACCGGTGCCGCGCCGCCGGCGCTGCGCGGATCGTCCAGCTTGTCTGACTTGACGCTCATGACTCGCTTCCTCCAGGGGATTGATGGGGACGTCTCGATTCGGGTTTTCGTTTGAACTCTGAACTCTGTATACAGAGTCTAGTATTCCGAGTGCACGATGTCTGCAAGGGGTTAACACTGAGCGGGGCGAAGGCGGGGGCGCGGCGGAGGGAGAGACGCGGCGCCGTGGGGCGGCGCCGGTGCGGTGCGACGTCAGCGGGACATCAGGCTCGCAGTCAGTGCGGCAGTTCGCCGAGCTGACGCAGTTCGGCCTCGTCGAACAGCCGCGAGCGCGTGAGGAAGCGCTTGCCGGTGGGGCGTTCGAGCGAGAACATGCCGCCGTTGCCGGGGATCACGTCGATGATCAGCTGCGTGTGCTTCCACGACGCGTACTGCGCATCGCTCATGTAGAACGACATGCCGTCGATCGAGCCGAGGCACACGTCCGAGCCGCCGAGGATCAGCTCGCCGTCGAGCAGGCACATCGGCGCGCTGCCGTCGCAGCAGCCGCCGGATTGATGGAACATCAGCTTGCCATGCTTCTCGCTGAGCTCGTGGATCAGCTTGCGGGCCTCGTCGGTCGCGACGACGCGCTGCGGCATATCGGACATGGTGTCTCCTCCTTCGATGGACGGCGCGCGGGGCAGGCGGCCGGAAACGGATGCAGCTGCATCCATCGGGCCGCTCGGTGGTGGTTCGTGCCCGGTGCGCGGCGCGCCGCTCCCATGTTAGGCATCGCGCCGCACGCGCGACAGGGCGGGTAAACCCGTCGCCCGGCTTGCCCGTTCGGCGCGGTTCAGGCGGCCGACGCGCCGGCCTGCTGCAGCGTTTCGAGCGCCTGCAGCAGGCGCTTGCTGGCCGTGGTGCCCTTCATGAACCGGCTCACCTCGCCTTCCACGCGCGCCTGCGCCTCGAGCCAGTAGGGCTCGGCGCTGCGCAGCTTGGCGCGACCGCGGCGGCTCAGGCTCGCCACCTTGAAGCGCGCGTCGGGCTCCGAGCCCACGTCGATCCAGCCGGCGTTGATCAGGATCTTCAGGTTGCGGGAAATGGTGGTCTTGTCGAGCGCCGTCTGGGCGGCCAGCTCGGTGTAGGTGGCGGATTCGAGCCGCGCCAGCGCGCGCATCAGCGCGAACTGCGTGACCTTCAGGCCCGAGGGACGCAATGCCTCGTCGTACACGCCGGTGAGCGCGTTGGCCGAGCGCCTGAACTGCGTGCAATAGCAATCGGTGTGCATGAGGCGCTGGGCGGCGCCGCGTACGGCCGCCGCGTGGTCGGTGATGGGATGCAGCGACGGTACACGCGACGGAATTCAGCGTCAAAGCGGGATGTCCCGCATGGGGGGCGATCCGGACGGCGACGTGCCGATTGCTACGAGTCCAGCATCACCCGGGAGCCCCCCGCCTGGATCCGCAAGCGTCGCGCCTGGCGCGGCAGCACGATATACAACGAAGCGTAGGCAAGCAGACCCACTGCCGTGCCGCACAGCAGCAGCCTCGGGCCCGGCCATGGATAGTCCTCCTGCAGGAGCCGCAGTGCCTCTCCGATCAGAACCCACACCGTGACGTTCCAGCCCCAGGTGGTCAGGCCGAGCATCGCAGCCTGCACGGGCCGATAGCCGAGTGGCACCGCGAAGCCGTGTTTCGCGAACGCCTTGCGCGTCGCGTAGCCGAGCAGCGGCATGCACGACAGGTTCATGGCGATGAACATGGACGCCGCGATCTGCGTCAATCCATCGTTGTCAGGAAACCATCTGGACATGTACAGCTCGATCACGAGCCAGGCTGCAAAGGATGCGACGAAAATTCCCAGGCAGACAGGCAACGAGTACAACCAGCGCCGCCAGGCACCCGACCACCACAGCGCAAGACGCTGCCGGAACGACATCTCCGGATTCATCGTGAACATCGCCGGTCTCCTGCTTTTTCCGGTTCGCGCGCCCCGCGCCTCACATCCCCGCCTGCTTGCGCAGCCGCCACGCCTGACGCGGCAGCACGAAATACATCGTGCCCACGACGACGAGGCACAGCACCACCAGCTGCACCAGCAGGTTCACCGCCACCGACGGACCGAACACCAGCCGCAGCACGATCGGCAGCACGCCGCACAGATTGGCCGCGAACGACACCAGGGTGCTCCAGCCGAGCGTGGTCAGCCCCAGCATCCAGGCGCGGCCCAGGTCGAACGCGTCGGGCACCGTGAGCCGATGCGCCTTGAAGCCGTGATTCACGGCGTAGCCGACGATCAGGATGCTCAGCACCATCATCCCGACGATCAGCAGCAGCCCGCCCAGCACCAGCAGCACGACGGGCGGATGCCCTCCGCCGCTGTAACGCATCCGCCAGGTCAGCACGCTCACGCCGAACAGGATCAGCAGGCCGATGTAGACCGGTATCGCATACACCATCTGCCGCCACACGCACGACCACCACAGCGAAAACCGCTGCCAGAACGACATCCCGGGAATCATTTCGAACATGACTGGCCTCTCTCTTCGTGTTGTAGAAATTCACGTGCGATGCGGCACGCCCCCGGCGTGCCGTGCGCGCTCAGGCGGCGCGCGTGGAGGGCGATGCCGCGAGCTGGCCGCGCAGCACGGCGGCCTGGCGCGGCAGCACCACGTACAGCATGCCGGCCACGGTCGCGCCGAGCACCACGATCGACTGCAGCACGGTGCCGCCGTCCGACGCCTCGGCGGCCGTCACCATGGGCTCCAGCATCATCCCGATCAGACCCACGCCCAGCTGCACCGCGAGACACCAGCCGCAGGTCGCCACGCCGAGCACCATGGCCTGCCCGAAGCCATAGCGCGCCGGCACCTCGATGCGGTGCCGGGCGAAGGCGCGACGGGTGGTATAGCCGAGCAGCGGCAGGCTCGGCACGGCGGCGCCGGCCCACAGCAGCCACAGGCGCAGGCCGGACGCGAGCGTCATCGAGCGGTATTCGACGCCGAACGCGTCGATGATGGTGATCGCGAGCACGGCGGCCCACAGCGGCAGGCCGTACAGCACCTGGCGCCAGGTGCACGACCACCACAGCGCGAGCCGCGCCGCGAAAGGCATCTCGGGAATCATTGCGAACATCGGTCGCCCTCGTTCTTTTCGTTCTGCTTGTCATGCCCCGGCGCTTGCTGCCCGTGCGGCCCTCGCGTGTCGCCGCGACCGCGTCCCCCTCTCGCAAACCGGCCCGGCGGCGCGTCTCTCCACGCGCGGCCGGGCCGGCCTTCCTGCCTGAAACTTACTCGCCTGCCTTGCCCGCGTCCTGCTTGATCTGCGGCAGCGCCGACGCCTCGCCCGGCGCCAGCAGGCCCACCTGCGAGTACACGCGCAGCTTGTCGCGAGTGTCGGTGATGTCGAGGTTGCGCATCGTGAGCTGGCCGATCCGGTCGCGCGGCGAGAAGGTCGAGGCGACCTTCTCCATCGACAGACGTTCCGGCGCGTACGTGAGGTTCGGCGACTTCGTGCTGAGGATCGAATAGTCGTTGCCGCGGCGCAGCTCGATCTTCACCTCGCCCGTGATCGCACGCGCCACCCAGCGTTGCGCCGTCTCGCGCAGCATGATCGCCTGCGGGTCGAACCAGCGGCCCTGGTACAGCAGACGGCCGAGGCGGCGGCCGCTCTCGCGGTACTGCTCGATCGTGTCTTCGTTGTGGATGCCGGTGACGAGGCGCTCGTAGGCGATGTACAGCAGCGCGAGGCCCGGGGCTTCGTAGATGCCGCGGCTCTTGGCCTCGATGATGCGGTTCTCGATCTGGTCGCTCATGCCCAGGCCGTGGCGGCCGCCGATGCGGTTCGCTTCCAGCAGCAGCTCGACCTGATCGGTGTATTCCACGCCGTTCAGCGCGACCGGGCGGCCTTCCTCGAAGCGCACCGTCACTTCCTCGGCGGCGATCTTCACGTCGTCGCGCCAGAACGCCACGCCCATGATCGGGTTCACGATCTTGATGCCCGATTCGAGGCTTTCCAGATCCTTCGCCTCGTGGGTGGCGCCCAGCAGGTTCGAATCGGTCGAATAGGCCTTCTCGGCCGACATCTTGTAGCCGAAGCCGGCCTTCGTCATGAATTCCGACATTTCGGCGCGGCCACCCAGCTCGTCGATGAACTGCTGGTCGAGCCACGGCTTGTAGATCTTCAGGTCCGGGTTGACCAGCAGGCCGTAGCGGTAGAAGCGCTCGATGTCGTTGCCCTTGTAGGTGCTGCCGTCGCCCCAGATGTTGACGCCGTCTTCCTTCATCGCGGCCACCAGCATCGTGCCGGTCACGGCGCGGCCGATCGGGGTCGTGTTGAAATAGGTGACGCCGGCGGTCGAGATGTGGAACGCGCCCGATTGCAGCGCCGCGATCCCTTCGGCCACGAGTTGCGCACGGCAGTCGATCAGGCGGGCGTTTTCCGCGCCGTATTCGCGGGCGCGCTGCGGGATCGAATCGTAATCTTCTTCGTCCGGCTGGCCGAGGTTCGCGGTGTACGCGTACGGCACGGCACCCTTGATGCGCATCCAGTGCAGCGCGGCGCTCGTGTCGAGGCCGCCGGAGAACGCGATACCGACCTTCTGGCCGGTCGGGAGATTTTCAAGAATCGTGGTCATGACGAAAAACCGTTAAATCGTGTCGAAAGGGAGAGCGCGTAACCCGTAAGTATCGGCGGTGCCTGATTATGAGGCAAGTTTTCCCGGCCGCCGGAAAATCGGGCACAAATCGGGGCGGGATCCCGGGATTCGCTGCCGCCCTTGCCGGACAGGCTTGGCGGGCCGCCGGCGCTTCTTAAACAAAGTTTCATCAGGCGATATGGTTGTTTCAGAAATGTCGCCCGGCCCCGGTTCGATAATCGACGCATCGTGACCTCGACTGGGAGCCGGAGATGACACGCCCGATGAGCATCGAACTGATCAACGAGTACGGCAGCAACGCGGTGCTGGTGTCGATCGAGAACGCCTCCGTGCTGCTCGAGCCGTCCGACGTGGACGCCGTGATCCAGTACCTGAGCCTGTTGCGGGCCTCGATGCAGCCGCCGGTGCCCGAGCAGCCGTCGCGCTCCGAGCAGTACGTGGTGGAGATGGACCCCTGCTGGTACACCGAGCAGCACGCGCTGTACGGCGGCGCGGTGCTGTTCCTGCGCCACACCGGGCTCGGCTGGAGCGGCTTCGCGCTGCCGCCGCTGAGCCTCGAGCGCCTGCACGAATCGCTCGGCCGGCATCTCGAGCAGCAGCGCGAGGGCCTGCTCGAGGCCAGCGCCCTGCCCAACTGAGCGCCGCGTCGCCCGGCACGTTTCGCCGGCGCCGACATGAAGAAAGCTTCATGTTCCGGGCGCGGCCCTGTTAAGCCGGCCGGCCGATCATGAACCCACCGTATCCGTTGCCCGCACAACCATGAACCAGCTCCAGGCGATGCGCGTCTTCACGCGCGTAGTCGATCTCGAAAGCTTCAACCTTGCCGCGCGTCAGCTCGGCATGTCGGCCGCGGCCGTCACGCGCAGCGTCGGCATGCTCGAGGCGCACCTGAACATGCGCCTGCTGAACCGCACCACCCGCAGCCTGTCGCTGACCGAGGCGGGCCGCGAGTATCTCGACGGCTGCCGCACCATCATCGAGAAGCTCGACGAGATCGAATCGAACCTCGTGCGCACCACGCGCGACCCGCGCGGCACGCTGCGCATCGCCGCGTCGATGAACTTCGCCGCGGGCGAGCTGGGCGAGCTGCTGGCCGCCTACCGGCTGCAGCACCCGCGCGTGGGCTTCGACGTGACCACCTTCGACACCCACATCGACATGGTGGAAGGCGGCTACGACGTGTGCTTCTCCGACGACCGGCGCCTCGCCAGCGCCACCCTCGTGTCGCGCCCGCTCACCATGGTGGGCGAGGTGCTGGTGGCCTCGCCCGAGTACCTGCAGCGCCACGGCACGCCGTGCACGCCGGCCGCGCTGAACGAGCACAGCCTGCTGACGGTGTCCGACGGCACCGCGCGCACCTGGGAATTCGCCGACCGCGATGGCGTGAGCCGCATCTACACCGGCCAGGCGCTGGCCTCGAGCGGCAGCGCGATGGTGCGCATGGCCGCGCTCTCGCACATGGGCATCGCGCTGCTGCCCGAGCCGCTGGTCGCGCCCGACATCGAGCGCGGCGACCTGGTCACGCTGCTCGACGGCTACGCCGCGAACGGCGGCCCGCGCAACATCGCGATCCTGTATCCGGGCCGGAACTACCTGTCGATGAAGGTTCGCAGCTTCATCGATTTCGCCGTCGGCCGCTATCGCGGCGCCGATCGCACCACCGCGCTGCGCGCCGTCGCCTGATCCGCGGTCATGCCGAAGATCCTGACGATCGAGGACGACGTCCTGATCGCCGACAGCATCGCGCGTCAGCTCGACGCGCAGGGCCACACGGTGGACGTGGCGCGCACCGGCCGCGAAGGCATCGCCAAGGTGATGGCCGGCGAATACGACGCGGTCACGCTCGACCGCATGCTGCCCGACCTCGACGGGCTCACGATCCTCGCCACCATGCGCGGCGTGGGCCTCGACACCCCGGTGCTGGTCATGAGCGCGATGTCCGACGTGGACCAGCGCATCGCCGGCCTGCGCGCGGGCGGCGACGACTACCTGGTCAAGCCGTTCTCGCTCGACGAGATGGTGGCGCGCCTCGAGGTGCTGATGCGCCGCCGCCCGCGCAACGCGCACGCCGACACCACGCTGCGCGCGAACGGCATCGAGCTCGATCTCGTGCGGCGCACCGCCGCGCTGGGCGCGCGCGAGCTGGACCTGCTGCCCACCGAATTCCGCGTGCTCGAATTCATGATGCGGCACGCCGGGCGCGTGCTCACGCGCACCATGATCTTCGAGGGCGTGTGGGGCTGCCGCTTCGATCCGGGCACCAACCTGATCGACGTGCACGTGGGCCGGCTGCGCCGCAAGATCAATCGCCCCGGCGAGCTGCCGCTGATCCGCACGATCCGCGGCGCGGGCTACATGCTCGGCTGAATCGGCGCGTCCGCTACTCCCCTGCCTCGTTCAATCTGGTTGCATCTGCATCGATCCGCCTGCGCGACGCGTCGCGCCGGGCGCGGTCGCATGCATTCCGACGCTCGCGCGGCGTCATGAACTTTCTTTCATGTTTTTAGCGGCAGGCTGTTAGGGCGTGCTCCCCAGAATGCTCTCGTCGGCGCCAGCCCGTGTTTTCCCGAATACGGCGGCGCCCGCGACCACCACACCCGAACGACGCTTTCTACGGAGCAGCATCACATGCTGAAAATCGTCCGGCTCGCCCTCGTCAGGCCCTACACGTTCATCGTGCTGGCGCTCCTGATCCTGCTGGCTGGCCCGCTGGCGGCACTACGCACGCCCACCGATATCTTCCCGGATATCCGCATCCCCGTGATCAGCGTGATCTGGAATTACTCCGGCCTGCAGCCGGACGACATGTCCGGGCGCATCGTCACGTACTACGAGCGCACGCTCGGCACCACCGTCAACGACGTGCAGCACATCGAGTCGCAGTCGTTCCGCAGCTTCGGCATCGTCAAGATCTTCTTCCAGCCGACCGTGGACATCCGCACCGCGACGGCCCAGGTCACCTCGGTGTCGCAGACGGTGCTCAAGCAGATGCCGCCCGGCATCACGCCGCCGCAGATCCTGAACTACAACGCCTCCACGGTGCCGGTGCTGCAGATCGCGCTGTCCAGCAACACGCTCGACGAACAGAAGCTCGAGGATTACGCCGAGAACTTCATCCGCCCGCAACTGCTGTCGGTGCCCGGCGTGGCGATCCCGACGCCGTACGGCGGCAAGACGCGCGAGGTGCAGATCGACCTGGATTCGCAGGCGCTGCAGTCGAAGGGGCTGTCCGCCGAGGACGTGGCCCACGCGCTCGCCGCGCAGAACCAGATCATCCCGGCCGGCACGGAGAAGATCGGCCGCTTCGAGTACAACATCAAGCTCAACAACAGCCCGCTGGCGCTGGAGCAGCTCAACGACCTGCCGGTCAAGTCGGTGGACGGCACCACGATCTACATCCGCGACGTGGCGCACGTGCGCGACGGCTTCCCGCCGCAGACCAACATCGTGCGCGTGAACGGCCATCGCGCGGTGCTGATGAGCATCCTGAAGAACGGCTCGGCCTCGACGCTCGACATCATCTCCGGCGTGAAGTCCAAGCTGCCGCTGATCGAGCAGACGCTGCCGCCGGGCCTGAAGCTCGTGATGCTCGGCGACCAGTCCACCTTCGTGAAGGGCGCCGTGAGCGGCGTGGCGCGCGAGGGCGTGATCGCCGCAGCGCTGACCTCGCTGATGATCCTGCTGTTCCTCGGCAGCTGGCGCTCCACGCTGATCATCGCCGCCTCGATCCCGCTGGCCGTGCTGTCCGCGATCGCGCTGCTCGCCGCCACCGGCGAGACGCTGAACGTGATGACGCTGGGCGGCCTCGCGCTCGCGGTCGGGATCCTGGTGGACGACGCCACGGTGACGATCGAGAACGTGAACTGGCACCTCGAGCAGGGCAAGGACACGCGCACCGCGATCATCGACGGCGCACGCCAGATCGTGATGCCGGCGCTGGTCTCGCTGATGTGCATCTGCATCGTGTTCGTGCCGATGCTGATGCTCGACGGCATCTCGCGCTTCCTGTTCGTGCCGATGGCGAAGGCCGTGATCTTCGCGATGATCTCGTCGTTCGTGCTGTCGCGCACCTTCGTGCCGATGCTCGCGCAGTACCTGCTCAAGCCGCACGCGTCGGGCGGCCACGCCTCGGGCGAGATGGCCGCGATCATGGATCCGCACGGCGGCCATCGTCACGCGCCGCCCTCGCGCAATCCGCTGGTGCGCTTCCAGCGCGCGTTCGAGCATCGCTTCGAGCGCATTCGCGGCGGCTACCGGATCCTGCTCGGCCTCGCGCTGACGCGCCGCAAGCCGTTCGTGGCCGGCTTCCTCGCGGTCGTGGCGGTGTCGTTCCTGCTGGCGCCGTGGCTCGGCCGCAACTTTTTCCCGACCATCGATTCGGGCGAGATCTCGCTGCACGTGCGCGCGCCGGTCGGCACCCGCGTGGAGGAAACGGCGGCCGAGTTCGACCGCATCGAGAACACCATCCGCGGCGTGATTCCGCCCGCGCAGCTGCACGAGGTGCTCGACAACATCGGGCTGCCGAAGAGCGGCATCAACCTGACCTACAACAACAGCGGCACGATCGGGCCGCAGGACGGCGACATCCTGATCTCGCTGTCGAAGGATCACGCGCCCACGGCCGGCTACGTGAAGACGCTGCGCGAGCTGCTGCCGCGTGCCTATCCGGGCACCACCTTCTCGTTCCTGCCGGCCGACATCACCAGCCAGATCCTGAACTTCGGCGCGCCCGCGCCCGTCGATCTTCAGGTATCCGGACCGAATCAGGAGGCGAACCTGAAGTACGCGCAGGAGCTGCTGCGCAAGATCCGCCTGATCCCCGGCATCGCCGATCCGCGCATCCAGCAGGCCAGCACCTATCCGCAGTTCAAGGTGTCGGTGGACCGCACGCGCGCCGATCAGCTGGGCATCACCGAGCAGGACGTGACCAACACGATGGTGGCCTCGCTCTCGGGCACCAGCCAGGTCGCGCCGACCTACTGGCTGAACCCGAAGAACGGCGTGTCCTACGCGATCGTGGCGGCCACGCCGCAATACCGGATGACCTCGCTCTCGGCGCTCGAGAACCTGCCGGTGACGGGCTCCGGCGGCCAGTCGCAGCTGCTCGGCGGCCTCGCCACGATCCGGCGCGGGGTGACCGATGCGGTGGTGTCGCACTACAACATCAAGCCGCTGTACGACATCTACGCCAACACCCAGGGCCGCGATCTCGGCGCCGTGGCGACCGACATCAACCGCATCATCAAGGCCACCGCCAGGGACCTGCCGAAGGGCTCGACCGTCACGCTGCGCGGCCAGGTCTCGACCATGAACGACGCGTTCTCGGGCCTGCTGCTCGGCCTGGTGGGCGCGATCGCGCTGATCTACCTGCTGATCGTGGTGAACTTCCACTCGTGGGCCGATGCGTTCGTGATCGTCTCCGCGCTGCCGGCGGCGCTGGCCGGCATCGTGTGGATGCTGTTCACCACGCACACGCCGCTGTCGGTGCCCGCGCTGACCGGCGCGATCCTCTGCATGGGCGTGGCCACCGCGAACGCGATCCTGGTGGTGAGCTTCGCTCGCGAGCGACTGGCCGAGACCGGCAACGCGCTCGGCGCCGCGCTCGAGGCCGGCTTCACGCGCTTCCGCCCGGTGCTGATGACCGCGCTCGCGATGATCATCGGCATGGCGCCGATGGCGCTCGGCCTCGGCGACGGCGGCGAACAGAACGCGCCGCTCGGCCGCGCCGTGATCGGCGGCCTCGCCTGCGCCACGCTCGCGACGCTGTTCTTCGTCCCCGTCGTGTTCAGCATCGTGCACCGCCGCGACGCGCTCAGGCGCGACGCCGCCCACGCCCAAGCCAACGCCCATTCCGAGTCCGGAGCCAACCATGTCCACTGAGATCGATATCAAGTCGCCGAAACGGCTGCCCAACCTGAAGCTGGTCGCCGCGGCGGCCGCGCTGATCGCGATCGGCATCGTCGCAAGCGGCATCTTCGAGCGCGTGCACGCGAAGCAGGAAATGACGAGCTGGTCCGCCGCGCAGGCGGTGCCGACCGTGGTGGCCTACACGCCGTCGAGCGGCGGCAACGGCAGCGCGCTGGTGCTGCCGGGCCACCTGTCAGCGTTCGAGAACGCGCCGATCCATGCGCAGGTGTCGGGCTATCTGCATGCGTGGTACGCCGACATCGGCACGCACGTGAAGTCGGGCCAGCTGCTGGGCCTGATCGACACGCCCGAGCTCGACGCGCAGCTGCAGCAGGCGCGCGCCGACCTGCAGAGCGCGCAGGCCAACGAGAAGCTGGCCGCCTCCACGGCCGAGCGCTGGACGAAGATGCTGCAGCAGGATTCCGTCTCGCAGCAGGAAACCGACGAGAAGACCAGCGACCTCGCCGCCAAGCAGGCCATCGTGGCCGCCGGCGAGGCGAACGTGCGCCGGCTCGAGGCGCTCGAGGCCTTCAAGCGCATCACCGCGCCGTTCGACGGCGTGGTGACCGCGCGCAAGACCGACATCGGCCAGCTGATCTCGGCCGGCCAGGGCACCGGGCCCGAGCTGTTCGCGGTGTCCGACGTGCACCAGTTGCGCGTGTACGTGAGCGTGCCGCAGAGCGAGGCCGCGGCGATCCACGCCGGCATGAGCGCCACGCTGACGGTGCCCGAGCATCCGGGCCGGACCTTCGACGCGAAGCTGGTGGACACCGACGATTCGATCACCGATTCCACCGGCACGCTGCTCGTGCAGCTGATGGTGAACAACGCCGACGGCAGGCTGATCCCCGGCGAATACACCGAAGTGCACTTCGCCCTGCCGAACGACGGCCACGTGCTGACGATCCCGGCCAGCTCGCTGATCTTCCGCCAGGCCGGGCTGCAGGTGGCCGTGGTGGGCAAGGACGATCGCGCCGTGCTGAAGAACGTCACGATCGGCACCGACCTCGGCACCCACGTGCAGATCGCCACCGGCCTGTCGCCCGACGATCGCGTGATCGACAACCCGCCCGACTCGCTCGCCTCGGGCGACGCGGTGCGGCTGGCCGCACCGGCCGGCGGCACCGCCGATGCGGCCGCCGGTGCCAACGCGGGCGCCACGACGCGGGCCGCTGCGGAGCACGCGAATGGCTAAACAGCGTCTTTGCGCGGTGCTCGCCGCGGCCGCCTTCCTGTCCGCGCTGTCCGCCTGTTCGTTCGCGCCGGTCTATCACGCGCCGGCCGCCTCGCTGCCCGCCAGCTTCAAGGAAGCGGGCGGCTGGCAGACGGCGAAGCCGGCCGACCGCATCGAGCGCGACGGCTGGTGGAAGGTGTTCCGCGATCCGACGCTCGACCGGCTCGAGGTGCGGGTGGCGGCCGCGAACCCCGACGTGGCCGCCGCCGTGGCGCGCCACGATCAGGCCGGCGCGCTGTTCGATCAGGCGCGCTCGGGGCTGCTCCCCACCCTCGGGCTCGGCGCGCAGATCTCCAGCAACCGTGCCTCGAACACGCGGCCGCTGCGCGGTGCCACGCAGCCCGACATCTACGGCGACAACACGCTCGATGCCGGCTTCGCCTACGACCTCGACCTGTGGGGCAAGGTGCGCAACGAGGTGGCGGCCGGGCGCGCCACCTCACAGGCCAGCGCCGACGATCTCGCCTCGCTGCGCCTGAGCCTGCAGTCGAGCCTCGCGAGCGCGTACTTCCAGCTGCGCGGGCTCGACCAGCAGCAGAAGCTGCTCGCCGAGACGATCGACACCTATCAGCGCGCGCTGAAGCTGACGATGAGCCGGCACGCGGGCGGCATCGCGTCCGACCTCGACGTGTCGCGCGCGCAGACCCAGCTCGACGCCGCGCGCGCCTCGGTCGAGGACGTGCGGGCGCGCCGCGCGCTGTACGAGCACGCGATCGCGACGCTCACCGGCGTGCCCGCCTCCGCGTTCTCGCTGCCGCCCGATCTCGCCACGGCCTACCTGCCGTCGATTCCGGCCGGCCTGCCCGCCACGCTGCTGCAGCGCCGGCCCGACGTGGCCGCCGCCGAGCGCCGCATGGCGACCGCCAACGCGCAGATCGGCGTGGCGCGCGCCGCCTTCTTCCCCGACCTGACGCTCGGGCTGATGGGCGGCTTCCAGAGCTCGGGGCTCGGCCACTGGCTCACGGCCCCGAACGAGATCTGGTCGATCGGGCCGAGCCTGGCGCTCACGCTGTTCGACGGCGGCCGCCGCCGGGCGATCACCGACCAGGCGCACGCCAGGCTGGCCGAGAACGGCGCGCAATACCGCGCCGTGGTGCTGCAGGCCTGCCAGCAGGTGGAGGACAACCTCGCGCTCACGCATCACCTCGGCGACGAGGCCGACCGCGAGCAGGAGGCGCTCGACGCCTCCGAGCGCACGCTGCAGCTGTCGATGTCGCGCTACCGCGACGGCGTGGTCAGCTATCTCGACGTGGTGACGGCGCAGACCACCGAGCTGAACACGAAGATCTCGATGCTGGAGCTGAACACGCGCCGGCAGCTCGCGGCGGTGGGGCTGATCGCGGCGCTCGGCGGCGGATGGGAGGTGGATGGCGCGCCGACGGTTGCGAAGAGCGAGGCGAAGGACGGAACGAAGACGCGTGCGGTGGCCGTGCCCGTTTCGGCTTCGGCAGGATTGACGGGCGCGACGCCCACGGCGCGCTCCTGATCGACGAGGCATCTCCGGCGACATGTGTGGTGCGTGTCGCAGTTCGGGCGCCCGCCGGCCTGGCGGGCGCCATTTTTTTGCAGGCTCGCGACACGTCCATTCACGTGCGCGGCCCCCTTTCCGGGATCAGTGCGCGCGCCACCAGTCGGTTGCCTTCTGCTTGTCCCAGGCCGGCAGCACCGCGCTGTCGATCGTCGCGTTGCCGAGTGCCGGAAAGTCCTTCCTGAACGCAGCGATATCCTCGTCGTAGTGATCCGACACGCTGATGTCCCAGGTCCCGCCGCTGAAACCCGTCGCGGCCTGATCGATCAGTGGAATCAGCGGCCCCGCACGCAGTTCGCCCTCCTTGCGCTCGACCACCGTTGCATCGACGTGCCCGAGATAGACGATCGAATTCGGCTTGACTTCAAGGTCCTCATGCAGCGGCGTGAAGAAAAAGCCGTGGAAAGGGAATATCCCGCTCTGGCCGAAGATGCCGCGTATCACGTATTTGCCCGGTGCCAGCGGCAACCGAACGAAATAATGATTGCCGTCGTCGCCGGTGCGGGTGCCCTGGTCGTCGAACTTGAAGTTGAGCCGGTCCTCGCGCGTCGCTGCCGCGCCACGCTCCATCTGAACCACGATGGGGCTCGGCTGATAACTCGTGTGATAGGCGTTCGTCAGCGTCAGCGTCATCAACGCATACGATTTCTGGGTCGTGTCGATCGAGCTCGTGGCCGCGTTCGGCGACATGTTGGAAACGGTCGCGCACCCCGTGGTCAGCAAGCTGGCGACGATGGACAGTAATGCGATGTGCTTTCTCATTGCAGATCGTTTTTTGATTTTCGTAGTGAATTGATTATTAGAGAATTCGTCAATTTTTGTTATTGATCGACATGAAATCCCCCGTATCGATGAATGCGCACGCGTTGGAACTGCGTGTGCATTCAACGTATACGACATGCAACAGGGAAACTTGAGCCGATTCGGCGCCGTCGCCCACAACAAAATGAAATCGGCCGATGCGCACCCACGAAAAAAACCCGCGACGTTCACACGTCGCGGGGCCGAAGATCACCGCACTACCGGCACGCCGATCGCTCACCGGACGTGCCGCCACTCGAGCGCGCGAATCGATCGATCCTCGCGCAGGGCCGGTCAGAACTTGGTACGGATACCGGCGGCCACCACGGCCTGGCGGTTGTTGCTCGACGCGGCGAAGTTGAAGATGCCGGCGTTGCCGAGCACCGACACGCCGTCCGCGCCGCTGACCTTGCGGTACACGCCTTCCAGGTACAGATCGGTGCGGCGCGACAGCGCGTAGTCCGCCTGCAGCATGAACTGGTTCCAGTTCGGCGCGATCGTGCGACCGGCGCTGTCGAAGCGGCCCTGCGTGTAGGTGTACGAACCGCCGAGCGTGAGGGCCGGCGTCAGGAAGTAGCGCGCGTTCAGTTCGTAGTTGCTGAAGGTCAGCAGCTGACCGTTCACGCTGCCGTACGAACCGCCTTCCGAAATCTCGTTCGGGTTGTTCAGGATCGTGCGCGTGTACACGAAGCCCACGCTGCCCTTGTCGATCGCATAGCGTGCGCCCGCGCCGAAGGTGCGCCAGCGGCCGCCCACCAGCATCGAGTCGCCGTCGGCGCTGCTCAGCGAACCACCCGTGTTCTGCGGCGTGTTCACGCCACCCGGCTGGTTCGACTGCAGGTAGGCCACGGCCAGGTTCACCGGGCCGTTCGCGTACTGCGCGCCGACCGTGTACGAATTGTTGTTGCTCGTGCCGCCGCCCATGTTGCTGAAGCCGTAGGCACCGCCGAACGTGAAGCCGGCGTAGTTCGCACTGCGGAACTTCACCGAATTGTTCATGCGCGTGTCGTTCGCGAGGTTGTCGTTGTCGAACGGGTGATCGGCGATGTTGCCGCCGAAGCCGGAGCCCGTGGCCGACAGCGGCGCGACGAAGTCCACCAGGAAGTCGTACTGACGGCCCAGCGTGACGGTGCCCCACTGGTGGCTCGACAGGCCGACCCAGGCCTGACGGCCGAACTCGTCGCCGCCGTTGCCGAACTTGCCGTTGTTCACGCTGAAGCCGTTCTCGAGGGTGAACACCGCCGAGAGGCCGCCGCCGAGATCCTCGTTGCCGCGCAGGCCCCAGCGCGAGGTGCTGACGTTGCCGCTCTGCACGCTGTAGGACGGGCCGCTCACGTTGCCCGATTTCTGGTTGCTGATGTAGTCCAGGCCCGCATCGATCGTGCCGTACAGCGTCACGCTGCTCTGCGCATGAGCAGCGGTCGAAAGCAGGCACGCGAGCGCCGCCGGGATTGCCAGATATTTCTTCATGATGATTTCGCCAGAGTGGGTCGGTCTTCTCGCACCGCGGGCCGCGTGTGGAATGGCCGATCCGTGCGCAGTGCGATGGCGCACAATTTAGGCAGCGGGCATGACAACGCGGTTATCGAAACGGCCTGAAAAATGAAACCTTTTTCACGCCGGCGACATGCCCGATTCATGTCGATCCCGACAGCCGCGCGGCCTCGCATGAATTTCTTTTCACCTTGCGTATGCCGAACCGCTATCGCCCCCCCTCTATGCTTGTTCCCAACCCGATGCGCGGCGCCAAGACCGTGCCCGGGGCGAACCCAGTCAACAATCATGAGGACAACGAACATGAAGATCTCGAAGCTCGCCGCCTCCGCGCTGCTCGCCGCGCTCGCCGCCTCCGCCTTCCCCGCACTTGCCCAGGCCAGCACGCCGGGCCAGCAGCCCGCCACCCGCTTGGTGCCGGCCGGCACCAAGGACGGGGTGCCCGGCATCACGGGCGCGCCCGCCACCGGCAACCTGCAGCAGACGAGCGGCCAGTGGGTGGCACCGTATGGCCAGCCGATTCATGAAAAGACGCGCGCCGAGGTGTATCAGGAGCTCGTGCAGGCCGAGCAGGACGGCCAGTTGGCCTACCTGAACTCCACGCTGTATGCACACTGACGCGCGTGGCCTCGCGGCCGGCCCCGGCGTCCCGCTCGACGCCGCCCGCCGCGGCCCCGTGCCGTCCGTGCAACCCAACCACTCCACCGGTCCCGCACCGCACCTTTCCGACACCCCATGAAGCTTCGCCCCCTGCTCGTCCGCACCGCCCGCCTCGCGCTCGTCGCGATGGCTGCCGGCGCCATGCTGTCCGGCTGCGCCAACGTGCGCCCCAATGGCCCCGGCGACTGCGTGGGTCCGCCCGATTTCTGCGTGCCGTTCTTCGGCTCGTGAGCCCCTCGCGGCCACGACATCGCGCGAGCGGTGCGACGGCCGATGCAAGAGAAAAGGCGCGCTGCCCGATGGCAGCGCGCCTTTGTCGTTGACGGCGAGGAAAACGGAATGCGCGTACGCCGGCACGCTGCGCCCGCTACGCGGCGTCGAGCGTCACCCGGTAGCCGTAGCGGCTCACCGTGTCGATCTTCACGTCGGGCAGGTGCCGCGCGAGCTTGCGGCGCAGCCGCGACACCACCAGATTGACGCTCGACGGATCGACGTCCTCCTTGTCCTGCCACACGTAGCGGATCAGCTGATCACGCGGCACCGGTGCGTTCGGGCTGCGCATCAGGCATTCGAGCAGCAGCAGCTCGCGGCGCGTCACGGCCAGGCGCAGCTTGCCCTCCTTGAGCTCGCGCGACAGCGCGTCGAGCCCCGACGGCGCGGCCAGCGCCCCGTCGGCCTCGCGCGGGCCGCCGAGTCGCTGCAGCGCCTGCAGGCGCTCGTGCAGCTCGATGAACGAATACGGCGCGCCGAAGCAGGCGTCGGCGCCCGCGCGCAGGGCGCGGATCCGCTCGCTCGCGGCGGCCTGGCCGAGCAGCACCACGAGCGCCGCGCCCCCGCCGTCGGCCACGAAGCGCGGCAGCATGTCGATCACGGCCGCGTCGCCGCCGGCCTCGAAGCCGGTCACCACGATCGCGTCGAACACCTCCTGCGAGGCGAGGAACAGGCCATCGCGCAGGTCGTCGGCGCGCTGCAGGCTGTGGCCGCTTTCCTGCAGCGCCTTGTGCAGCCACGCGGCTTCGGGATGGGCGGTGGTCACGAGCAGGATGCGCATCGTCAGCGGCTCCCCGCCATCGGCACGAACACCCGCCCCCTGGAAAACCTCATACGAGCGTCCTCGGCCAGCATTCGATCGTCACGCGCGTGCCGGGCTCGGCGCTGCCGATGCGCAGCGTGAAGTCGTGCACGTTGACGACGGTGGACACGATGCTGAGGCCGAGGCCCGAGCCGGCCAGATGCACGGTGCGGCGGCTGCGGTAGCGGTGCTGCAGCACGGCATCGCGCTCGTCGGGCGCGATGCCGGGGCCGTCGTCGGTCACGTCGATCTGCGGGCCCTGCAGGCGCTGGTGCAGCTCGAGCCGCACGGTGCCGCCCGAGGCCGAATACTTGAGCGCGTTGTCGAGCAGGTTGGTCAGCGCCTCGAACAGCAGCGCGCGATCGCCATGCACGGCATCCACCTTCTCGGTGCGCACCTCGAAGCGGATCTCGCGGCTCTCGGCCAGCGGCTCGAACAGCTCGCCCACGTCGGTCACGAGCGACTCGAGATCGACCTCGGCGAAGCCGCCGCGCCGCTGCAGCGAGCCGATCTCGGCGATCCGCAGCATCGCGCGGAAGCGCCCGAGCAGCGCGTCGGTCTCGTTGCGCGCGCGCGAGACGAGGCTCGCGAGCGCGGCGTCGTCGTGGGTGCCGGCGCGCTCGGCCGCATGCGCGAGCAGCGTGTGCACGTGCGCGAGCGGCGTGCGCAGGTCGTGGGCGATGCCGTCGCACACACCCTTCACCTCGTGCATGAGCCGCTCGACCTCGGCCAGCATGTGGTTGACGAGGTGCGAGAGCATGTCGATCTCGTCGCGCCCGCCCACCGGCAGGCGCTGCGCGAGATCGCCGTGCGCGATGCGCTGCGTGACGTGGCGGATCGCCTTGATGCGACGCATCTGCCGGATGCTCAGCACGAGCCCGCCGAGCAGCCCCGCGCCGAAGCACAGCACGCCGCCCAGCACGAGCGCGTTGATGATCGCCTCGCGGATTCGCAGGATGTGGGTGAGATCGCGCGCGAGCACGAGCCGGCAGCCGTTGGGCCGCACCTCGGCCATCGCGCGCACCACGGGTGCCACCTCGTCGCCGGCGATCTTCAGCGTGTGCGACAGCGTCTGGCCGTTGCGGTCGGTGGCGAGGCCGGCCGGGAATTCGAGCACGTCGCCGGCCACGTGGCGGCCGTCGGGCGCGAACAGCCCGTAGTAATTGGTGTGCATGCGCTCGTGCTCGAGGCGCCGGTGGATCGCGCCGGGCAGGTCGGCGTCCGACATCGAATCGAAGTAGATCATCTGCCAGTCGATCACCACGTCGGTCTCGCTCTTCATGTCGTGCGTGGTGCGCGCGGCGATCACGCCGAGCAGCAGCATCACCGACACGGAGAACATCACCGCGTACACGATCACGAGCCGGAACGTGCTCGAATACCAGCGCGGCGCGCCCGATCCGCCGGACGCGCGGCTTGCCTGTTCAGTCACGATGGGCGGCTCACGACAGGATGTAGCCGGCGCCGCGCACGGTGCGGATCATCGGGGGGGCGTCGGGCGGGTCGATCTTCTTGCGCAGGCGGCCCATGTGCACGTCGATCAGGTTGGTGCCCGGGTCGAAGTGGTAACCCCACACCGCCTCGAACAGCATGGTGCGCGTGATGGTCTGCCCGGCGTTGCGCATCATGTATTCGAGCACGCGGTATTCGGTGGGCAGCAGCGCGATCTCCACGCCCTCGCGCATCGCCTTGCGCGCGATCAGGTCGAGCGTGAGCACGCCGACCGACAGCGTGGTGTCCGATTGCGCGGGCGCGTTGCGGCTGCGGCGCAGCAGCACCTCCAGGCGCGCGGCCATCTCCTCGGGATCGAAGGGCTTGGTCAGGTAGTCGTCGCCGCCGGCGCGCAGGCCGCGCACGCGTTCGTCCACGTCGCCGAGCGCGCTCAGCATCAGCACCGGCGTGCGAACGCCGATGCTGCGCATGGTGGTCACGATGGTGAGGCCGTCCACGCCCGGCAGCATGCGGTCGAGCGTGATCACGTCGTATTCGTCGGTCAGCGCGCGTGCCATGCCGTCGCGACCGTTGGCCACCCACTCCACGGCGAAGCCGCGGTCTTTCAGTTCCCCGACGATTTCATTCGCAGTGATTTCATCGTCTTCGATAGTCAGGACTCGAAACATTGTCGTCCCGCCGACCGCGAACGGAAGCGGTGCCGGCGATGCGTGATGAGAGGAAGCGAATGTTGCCATAAGCGGCCCGAACGTTGATCGGCGCCCGAGCATCGAGCACCGTCCACGCAGGCTACACGCGCGCGCGTGGCGCACATGTATCGGCTTCATTAAACATTCTTCATCCGCTCGCCATGAACCCGCGCCGCGCCATGAGCGGCGCGCTGCGCGAGGATCCCGACGGGGGCGCGCGACGTGGCGCGGCCGCGACGAATCAGGTGGGCCGGTCACCCGCGCCCGCCTGGGCCGTATCGCGATCGAGTGCGACGTTGCGCCGCAGATTGCCGGCCGCGCGGCGGCGCGCGTCCTCGATCGCGCGGTACTGGCGCTCGACGCGAGCGTGATCGAGCACCACATCGGCCACCGGGCCGCCGCTGCCCTGCACCTTCGCCTCGGCCAGCGTGGTCACGCACAGGGCGAGGGCGGCGAGGCCGACCGATCCGATCAGACGTGCGTTCATGGGCGTCTCCTCCAGGGCTGTCGTCCGGGGCCGGGGCCGGGCACCGCCATCGCGGCGTGGCTCCCGTCGTGAAGCGAACGATACGCGAGCGCACCTGAACGAACGCTGGCACGAGCGTGAAAGTTATTTCAGCGAGATGACGCGCCGCGACGGCCGGCACGATGAAGGAAGTTTCATGTGCGCTCCACCGTTTCGACAAGCGCCCTCCACTAGCCTGCAGTCCATGGTCGCAGCGCCCCGGCCACGGCGGCGCGGGAACGCACGAAGCAGCATGCAGCACGCCATGCGACCGGACAACGAAGCCGGCACCGTGGCCGGCCAACCCGATACAAGGAGCTCGCTCATGAAGAACACCGCCCTCACCCTGAAACGCGTCCTGCTGTGCGCCGGCCTGATGGCCGCCGGCGTCGCCACCCAGGCCGCCTGGGCCGCCCCGCTCACGACGGCACAATGCAACGACTACCCGTTCGTGAAGATGAAGGGCCCGGTCACGCACAAGGAAATCGTCAACGAACTGTCCGAGCTCGAATCGGTGGGCTACCAACCCTCGGCCGGCGACGACAACGACTACCCCGACGATCTCGAGACCGCGCAGCAGAAGCTGTCGGCGAAATACCAGCGCGACTGCGTCAAGCACGCGGGCACCGCATCGTGAAGCGCGACGCTCGCGCACCGGCAGGTGATCGGCGAGCTGGCCGAACTCGAGGCCGCGGGCTTCTCGCCCGCCGAGGTCAACGGCAGCGATTGTCCCGATGCGGTGCGCACGGCCCGGCTGCGCTGAACGTCGCGCTTTCGCGCATCGTGGATGCGCCCCGCTTCGCTTTCGGCTTTCGGCTTTCGGCCTGCCGCGTCGTTCAGGCCGGATCGGGCGATCGGGTGCGCATCGTCACGAACTCCTCGGCGGCGCTCGGGTGGATGCCGATCGTGGCGTCGAACTGCGCCTTGGTGGCGCCCATCTTCACCGCGATCGCCACGCCCTGGATCGTCTCGGCCGCGTGCTCGCCCACCATGTGGGCGCCCACCACGCGCTGCGTGTCGCGCACCACCACCAGCTTCATGAAGATCTTCTCGTCGCGGCCCGACAGCGTGTGCTTGAGCCCGCGGAACGAGGCCTTGTAGATGTCCACCGCGCCGTATTCCTCGCGTGCCTCGCGCTCGCTCAGGCCCACCGTGGCCAGCTCGGGCTGGCTGAACACGGCCGACGGCACCGCGCGGTGATCGGCCGCGACGCGCTGCCCGCCGAACAGCGTGGCGGCCAGCAGCGACGCGTCGCGCGTGGCCACCGGCGTGAGCTGCGGGCGCGAGGTCACGTCGCCGATCGCGTGGATCGACGGCACGTTGCTGGCCGACCAGGCGTCCACGCGGATCGCGCCGCCGTCGTCGGTGGCCACCCCGGCCCGTTCGAGCCCGAGCCCGGCCGTGTTCGGATGGCGGCCGGTGGCGTACAGCACCGCGTCGTAGGGGCCGTGCGGCGTGCCGTCGACGTCGAGCGTGAGCGTGCCGTCCGCGTTGCGCGCGATCGCGCGCACCGGCGCCTGCGTGTGGATCGCCACGCCGTGCTTGACCATCTCCTCGTGCAGCACGCGGCGCAGGTCGTCGTCGAAATGGCGCAGGATCTCGTCGCCGCGATAGAGCAGGTCCACCTCGGCGCCGAGCCCGTTGAAGATGCCGGCGAACTCCACCGCGATGTAGCCGCCGCCCACCACGGCCACGCGCTTCGGCAATGCGGGCAGGTCGAGCGCCTCGCGCGAGGTGATCGCGTGCTCGATGCCGGGAATCTGCGGCAGCGTCGGCCAGGAGCCGGTGGCCACGCCGATGTGCCTCGCCGTGAAGCGCTGCTCGCCGATCTGCACCGTGTGCGCGTCGACGAGCGTCGCGCGCCCCTCGTGCATCGTCACGCCGGCATCGCTCAGCAGCTTCACGTAGATGCGCGAGAGCCGCGCGATCTCGCGATCCTTCGCGGCGATCAGCGCCGGCCACGAGAATTCGCCGGCGCCGAACGTCCAGCCGAAGCCGGCCGCGTCCTCCACCTCGCTCGGGAAGTGCGACGCGTACACCAGCAGTTTCTTCGGGATGCAGCCGCGCAGCACGCAGGTGCCGCCGATCTGCTCGACCTCGGCGATGCCCACGCGCGCGCCGTGCGAGGCCGAGATCCGCGCGAGCCGCACGCCGCCCGATCCCGCGCCGATCACGAAAAGGTCATAGTCGAATTCCATCGGGATGCTCCGCCGGTTTGTGGAGCACGCACGATAGCAAGCTTTGCGCGAACGCGCCGGGCGCCATGCCGGGCGGGGCCGGCGGCGCGGCCGGACATGCCCCGACATCGCCCCCCCGAACGAAAACCGCCCCGCGGCCGGCGCGGCCCGCCGAAGCGGGGCCACGCGGCAGCGGGGCGGTGGAGGCGACGCGAGCACCGGCGCGAGGCCGGCGCCGGCCTCAGAAGATGTTGCGCATGCCGATCGCGATGCCGGTCTGGTTGTTGCGGCCCGGCAGTTCGACGGTCGACGCGCCGGTGGCCTTGTTGAAGTCCACCGTGCCGTAGATTTCCGTGCGCTTGGACAGCGCGTACTCGGCCACGCCGACGATCGCGTAGCGGTTGCCGCTGCCCAGCACGCCGGTCGAGATCGTCTCGTTGCGAGCGTGGTCGTAGTAGAACGCGCCGGTCAGCGTGACGGTCGGCGTGGCCTGCCAGGCGAGGCCGGCGTACGGGCCGTCGTCGATGCGTCCGGTGCCCTTCAGCGAGGCGATGCCCGGCACGGTGGCCTGCTGCGCCAGCGTCGAATCCACGAAGCCGGTGTCGTCCTTCGAGCGGATGTAGCCCGCGTACAGCTTCAGCGTGCTGAACGCGTACACCGCGCCGGCGTGGAACACCGTCTGCTTGTGGCTCGAGTTGTCGCTGTTCTGCTGCATGTCGGCCACCAGGTTCAGCGGACCGAACGCATAGCCGAGCGAGAAGCCGTACATGTTGCCCGCGCCCACATGGCCCGGCACCTGGCCGGAGAAGCCGTTCACGCCGGTCGAGGTCGAATCGGTGCCGAACGAGTACATCGCGCCGACCGACAGGCCGCCGAACTTGCCGTTGTACTTCACGGCGTTGTCGGCATACAGGCCCGCGCCGAGCGACACCGGCAGCCACGCGTTCTCGAAGTAGTTGCCGACCGTCAGCGGATCGAAGGTGTCGGCGAGCAGATCGAACAGCAGGGTCTTCTGGCGGCCGAGCGTGACGGTGCCGTACTGGCTCGTCAGGCCCACGTAGGCCGCGCGATTGAACAGGCGCGAGGCGCCCTGGCCGCTCTGCAGGTCAAAACCGCTTTCGAGGTTGAAGATCGCCTTCAGGCCGCCGCCGAGATCCTCGGTGCCCTTCAACGCGAAACGGCTGTTGGTGATCGCGCCGTTCGTCATGTAGAAGCGATTGTCGTTGTTCGCGTTCGAGTTCGTCAGGTAGCGCAGGCTGACGTCGGCGACGCCCCACAGCGTGACCGAGCTCTGTGCGTGTGCCTGCGTGCCGACGAACGCCAGCATCATGCCCCCGATCAAACCCGCGATTTTGGTCTGCTTCATGAGCGATCCTTTTCTTTATCGTGACGGTATGTATTTGTGGTCCGGCACCTCGGAAGTGGCCGGCTGCGCATCGCACGCTCTTGGCGTGGACGGCGTGGGCGGAATCATATGATGGGAGCTGTAAGGAACAAAAAACAATCGCGCCGCCACGGGCGCGGCTGTCGCCCGCGCGCAACGCTCGGGGCAGGTGCCGATTGCGGCGCGCGGCGCGCCGCGTCAGGGCGTAAAAAGTCGCGTCAGTCCGAAGCGAGTTCGGTGAAGCGCAGGCGGTTGCCGAACGGATCGGTCACCGTGAGCTCGCGGCCCCAGCCCTGCTCGACGATGCCCGGGCGCGCGTGGCCGTAGCGCTTCGCGATCAGTTCGGTATGCAGTGCATCGATGCCCGCCATCGGCACGAACACCGTGGAGCCGGGCGTGGCGTCGCCGTGATGCTCGCTCAGGTGCAGCTCGAGCGCGCCGCGTCGCACCGCCATGTACAGCGGCAGGCCGGGCTCGAAGCGGTGTTCCCACAGCAGCGTGAAGCCGAGGAAGTCGAGGTAGAACTCGCGGGCCTTCTCCTCGGAGAAGCTGCGCAGGACGGGGATGGCGGAATCGAGCTTCATCACAGATAGCCGCTCGCGAGCCCCGCCAGCGCGCCGCCGCCGAGCAGCCACAGCGGATGCAGCCTGGTGCGCCAGGCCAGCGCCGCGCAGGCCGCGGTGATGCCCCACTGCAGCGCCGAGCGGTTCGACGCCTCGGAGATCAGCATCGCGCTGGCCGCCACCAGCCCGGCGGTGACCGGCATCATGCCCTGCTGCACGTAGCGCCGCCACGGCCGGTCGCGGAAGCGCTCCCAGGCGTGCAGCACCAGCATCGTCACCACCGACGACGGCCCGAACTTCGCGAGCGACGCCACCAGCAGCCCGGCCCAGCCGGCCACGTGCCAGCCCACCAGCGACACGATCATCATGTTGGGGCCCGGCGCAGCCTGCGCCAGCGCGAACAGCGAGGTGAACTCGGTGCCCGGCATCCAGTGATGGACGTCCACCACCTGTCGCTGCATCTCGGGCAGGATCGTGTTGCCGCCGCCGAAGGCGAGCAGCGAGAGTTGCGAGAAGATCTCGGCCAGCGCGAGCAGGGTGGCGTTCATTGCCGGCCTCCCTTCACCTGCATGTGCCCGCGCGAGGCGAGCCAGATGCTGATCGGCGTGAGCACCAGCATGGTGGTGAGCAGCGGCACGCGCCCGATCGCGATCGCCACGAAGGCGGCCAGCGCCACGCCTGCCGCGGCCGGCACGTGGCGCAACGGTTTGGCCACCTTCACCGCCATCGCGATCAGCAGCCCCGCCGCCGCCGCGGCCAACCCGCCGAACAGGTGCTGCACGCGCGGGTCGCCCTGGGTCTTCGCGTAGATCACGCCGAGCCCCACCACCACCAGCGTGGGCCCCGCGATCAGGCCGAGCAGGCCGGCCAGCGCGCCCGGCACGCCGCGAAAGCGCATCCCGATCGCCACCGACATGTTGATCACGTTGCCGCCGGGCAGGAACTGGCAGAGGCCGAGCAGATCGGTGAACTCCTCGGCCGTGAGCCAGCCGCGTTCGTCCACCACGGCGCGTCGCACGAACGGCAGCGCACCGCCGAAGGAAACCAGGCCGAGGCCGAGGAAGCCGAGGAACAGCTCGGCGATGCCGACCTCGCGCGCGGGCGCGTCGGGCTGGCCGGGTACGGTGGGGGAAGTCATGGGCAATCCTGATCGTGGTGCGTCGATGCGGCGAGATTACGCCGCTTCAGCGCGCCGGCAAAACGATTTCTCGGCGCGCGCCTTGTGATCTAAACTCACAAGCATGACCCGCCAACTCCCCCCCTTTCCGGCGCTGCGCGCCTTCGAGGCCGCCGCCCGCCATGAAAGCTTCAGTGCCGCCGGCGACGAGCTGCATGTGACTCACGGTGCGATCAGCCGCCAGGTGGCGGCGCTCGAGGCCTGGCTCGGCCGGCCCGTGTTCCAGCGCTACGGCAAGCGCGTGCGCCTGACCGACGAGGGCCGCCGCTACCTCGCTTCGGTGTCCGACGCGTTCGACCGCATCGCGCTGGCCACCGACACGCTGCGCAACACCGCGCCCGCGCACGTGCTGCGCATCAACGCGCTGCCCACGCTGGCGATGAAATGGCTGCTGCCGCGGCTCTCGCGCTTCCAGCGCGACATGCCGAACGTGGAGCTGAAGCTGTCCACCTCGAATGCGCCGCTCGACACGCTCGAGGGCCAGTTCGACGTGGCGATCCGCAGCAGCCCCGGGCGCTGGCCCGGCCGCGCCACCGGCCAGTTCCTCGACGAGACGCTGGTGCCGGTGTGCAGCCCCGCGCTGCTGCGACGCATGCCGATCGACGGCCCCGACGATCTCGCGCGCCACGTGCTGCTGCATTCGGATACGCGCCCCGACGCGTGGCGCGACTGGTTCGAGGCGGCCGGCCTGCCGATGCGCGGGCGCAGGAAGCAGTCGTTCGACCACTTCTATCTGGCACTGCAGGCGGCCGTGGACGGGCTCGGCGTGGCGCTGGGCCCGCTGCCGCTGATCGACGACGAACTCGCGAGCGGCCGGCTGGTGGTGCCGCTCGACGGACCGCACGTGGCCACGCGCCGCTACTGGTGGATCGCGGCGCGCGAGGCGCCGCCCGAGGTGGCGAAGTTCTGCGCGTGGCTCGACGCGCAGGCCGGCGCGTAGGTCGCGCCTCCGCTCAGCCCGTCACACCACCGGGCCCGGCTCCTTCTCGCGGCGCAGCAAGGCGTACAGGATGATCGCGCCGAAGGTGGCGGTGCCGATGCCGCCCAGCGCGAAGCCGCCGAGCTTCAGCGAGAAGTCGCCGGCGCCGAGCACCAGCGTGACGGCCGCCACGATCAGGTTGCGGTTGTCGGAGAAATCCACGCGGTTCACCACCCAGATCCGCGCGCCGGTCACCGCGATCAACCCGAACACCACGATCGACACGCCGCCGAGCACCGGCCCCGGAATCGTGTGGATCACCGCGCCGAACTTCGGCGAGAAGCCGAGCCCCACCGCGATCAGCGCGGCCACCGCGAACACCAGGGTCGAATAGATGCGGGTGACGGCCATCACGCCGATGTTCTCGGCATAGGTGGTCACGCCGGTGCCCCCCGCGCAGCCCGACACGATGGTGGCGAGCGCGTCGCCGAGAAAGGCGCGGCCCGTGTAGCGGTCGAGGTTGTGGCCGGTCATCGCGCCGACCGCCTTCAGGTGCCCGAGGTTCTCGGCCACCAGGATCACGGCCACCGGCGCGAGCAGCAGCATCGCGTGCGGATCGAACACCGGCGCGGTGAAGCTCGGCACCCCGAACCAGTTCGCCTGCGCCACCAGCGAGAAGTCGATCGGCCGGCCGAGGCCCAGCCCGTTGGTCACCACCGCGTAGATCGCGTAGGCGATCAGCAGCCCCACCAGGATCAGCAGGCGCTGCACCATGCCGCGCGCGAACACCGCCACGCCGCCCACGCACAGCACCGTGACCAGCGCCATCACGCTGTCGAAGGTGCTCGCGCTCACGCCCTTCACGGCGATCGGCGCGAGGTTCAGGCCGATCACCGCCACGATCGCGCCGGTCACGACGGGCGGCATCAGCGTCTCGATCCAGCGCGTGCCGATCGCCGACACGATCAGCCCGATCACCGCGTAGGCCACGCCGCAGGCCACGATGCCGCCGAGCGCCACCGGGATGTTGGCGTTCAGGCCGCTGCCGCCGTAGCCGGTCACCGCGATCACCAGGCCGATGAACGAGAAGCTCGAGCCCAGATAGCTCGGCACCCGGCCGCCCACCACCACGAAGAACAGCAGCGTGCCGATGCCCGACATGAAGATGCAGAGGTTCGGATCGAAGCCCATCAGCAGCGGCGCGAGCACCGTCGAGCCGAACATCGCCACCACGTGCTGCACGCCCATCGCGATCATCTGCGGCCATGCGAGCCGCTCGTCGGGTGCCACCACGCCGTCGGCGCCGCGCGCGGCCACGCGCCAGCGCGGGAAATAGGAATCGGCCATCGCCGGGCTCTCCTGTGTCTTGTTCGTGTCGTTATGGGCCGGCGGCCACGGCGGCGCGCCGGATGCGATTCAGGCGCGAGTGTACGAAGCGGAAACGGCGATGACAAGCGGGGGCGAGCGACGAGACGCGGCGCACCGGGAAAGACCGGAGCCGGCGGGGCGACTGGAAGGGGGGAAGACGGGAAGACGGGAAGACGCGGGGAACGGCGCAGGCGCAACGGCCGGGGGGGCGGGCGGGGGGGCCCGCCGCCCCCGCCGCCCGGGCC
>JASLEG010000146.1 GCA_030151225.1 Burkholderia sp.
GCGACAGGCGCGGCGCGTGGGCTCCGGGGCACCGGGCCGACGCGCCGCGGCGTTTCAAACGGGCGCCACCGCGCCGCCGCCCGCCGCGCCTTGCGGGCAAACCCTTGCCCGAACACTCCCTCTACGGAACTTGTCGCGCCGCGCGCGGCGATTGCGTACGCTTTGGCTTCGCATCCCACCCGGCCCGTTCACGACGCCGGGGCGATGGCTGGCCTGGCACGAATCAAGGGGGAGACGCCCATGCAATTCAACGTCGAATTGCTGTTGCTCGCGCTGGCGCCCGTGTTCCTGCTCTGCATCGGATGGGAAGCGTGGCACCTCGCCCGCACACGCCCGCAGGATCGGATCTACGACTGGCGCGACACGCTCTGCAACGCATCGCTCGCGCTGATGCACCAGGGCGCAGACAAGCTCGCGTGGCTCGTCGTGGTGCCGCTCTACGCGTATTGCCATACGCACTGGCGCCTGTTCACCTGGCCCGATACCTGGCTCGCGTTCGCCGCGCTGTTCCTCGCGCAGGACCTGCTCTACTACATGTTCCACCGCGCGAGCCATCGCGTGCGCTGGCTGTGGGCCGCGCACGTCGTGCATCACTCGTCGGAGCGCCTGAACTTCTCCACCGCGTTTCGCCAGAGCCTCATGTATCCGGTGGCCGGCATGTGGCTGTTCTGGCTGCCGCTGGCCTTGCTCGGCTTCGCGCCGCAGCAGATCGTGGGTATCGTGCTGATCAACCTGGCGTTCCAGTTCTTCGTGCACACCCAGGCGCTGCCGAAGCTCGGCTGGCTCGAAAGCGTGCTGAACACGCCGTCGATCCATCGCGCCCACCACGCGCGCAACCCGCGCTACATCGACCGCAACTACGCGGGCGTGCTGGTGATCTGGGATCGCCTGTTCGGCAGCTATGTGGAGGAGGATCCGCGCGACGCGCCCGTGTACGGCATCGTCGAGCCGCTGAACTCGAACAACCCGCTGATCGCGACGTTTCACGAATGGCGCTCGATGGCCGCCGACACATGGCGCGTGGCCGGCTGGCGCAACAAGTGGCGCGCGATTTTCGGACCGCCCGAATGGGCGAGCGCTTATCATGCGCAAATTACCGGCACGTTGCGACCCGCGACGGCCGCGAGCCCCGGGGACACCGGCGTCGGGCGATCATCCGTCACCCGGCCGCCGGACATGGGGCAACACGCGTCGGACGACGCATGAACAATCTGGCCATATCCACGAGGAGATAAAGACATGAAGCCGAATCACCCCGCGACGCCCCGGCTGCCGAGCCGCCTGAAGCGCGGCGCCCAGCTCGCCATCGCGGCCGCCGCCTTCGCGCTGCTCGCCGCCTGCGGCGGCGGCGACGACAGCCCCGCGCCGAGCGCGTCGACGAGCGTGAAGATGCAGATCGTGTCGTTCGGCGACAGCCTGTCCGACGTCGGCACCTATTCGCCGCAGATCCTGCTCGGCTTCGGCGGCGGGCGCTTCACCACCAACCCGGGCGAGGTCTGGACTCAGAAGGTGGCCGAAAACTACGGCGACACGCTCAAACCCGCGTACGAAGGCGGCTTCGGCGTGCCGCTGCAGGCCACCGGCGGCTTCGGCTACGCCCAGGGCGGCTCGCGCGTGACGCTGCAGCCGGGCCTCGGCCACGCCGACGCCTCGGTCGCGAACGCCGACTACGCGCAGGCCACCACGGTGCCGATCGCCACGCAGCTGCAGCAGTACATCCAGGCGCACGGCAGCTTCAATGCGAACCAGATCGTGCTCGTGAACGGCGGCGCGAACGACATCCTGTATCAGGCGCAGGTCGCGCAGGCGGCCGGCAACACCCCGGCCGCGCAGCTCGCTGCCGCGCAGGCGGTGGGCCTGGCCGCGCAGCAGCTCGGCGGCATCGTCCAGCAGATCGCGGCGGCCGGCGCGACCCACGTGTTCGTGTCGAACATGCCCGACATCGGCACCACGCCGCTCGCGCTGGCCGGCGGCGCGGCCACGCAGGCCGCGCTCACCCAGCTCTCGGCGCTGTTCAATCAGACCCTCGCGGCCACGCTCACGGCGCTGGCGGTGGACACCACCAAGGTCAAGCTGATGGACACCTTCACCTGGCAGGACGGCATCGGCGCGAACTTCCAGGCGAACGGCTTCACGGTGGGCAACACCGGCACGGCCTGCAACCTGACGGCCATGGCCGCGGCCGCCGCCAAGGCCGGCGTCGCCAACCCGAGCGCGTTCGCCTCGTCGCTGTTCTGCTCGCCGCAGACCTACACGGTCGCCAACGCCGATCAGACCTACATGTTCGCCGACACGGTGCACCCGACCACCCACCTGCACGCGCTGTTCGCGCAGTTCGTCGAGCAGCAGATCGCGGCGGCCGGCGTGGGCAAGTAAGCCCGCTCGGTCCCGAAAGGAAAAACGCCCCGCGTGCCGTCAAGGCACGCGGGGCGTTTTTTCATGACGCCGGGGCCGGCGCCTCAGTGCGCACCGCCTTGCTCGAAGGCGGCCGCGGCACGGCCGAGCCGGTCGTTGACGGCCACCCATTCGGGCGTGTCGGGCAACTGCTCGACCAGGATGCGCGCCACCTCGGCGCGGTCGAGCGCGCGCAGCAGGCTGTACAGCTCGCGGGCATAGGCCTGCGGGTCCTCGGGCGCGGCCACGAAGTGCACGCCGGGCGCGACGGCCCAGTCGCGCGCGCTCGAGGCGCGAGCCACCAGTGCCACAGGCTCGTTGGCCTGCGCGGCCGCGTCGAGCAGCAGCTCGAGCCGGTCGAACGGCAGCAGCGCGAGCGGCGTGCGCGGCGCGTAATGCGCCTTCAGCGTGCCGGATGCGCGCGGCGCGCTCGCATCCGTGCCATCGGGCAGACGCGGCATCTCGCCGAGCACGTCGGCGATGTCTTGCGGCGTGACATGCCCCGGCCTGAGCAACGCCGGAAACCCACGCGACAGATCGACGATCGTCGATTCGATCCCGACATCGGACGAACCGCCGTCGAGCACGTGAATCGCGTCACCGAATTCGTCGCGCACGTGCTGCGCTGTGGTCGGGCTCACATGGCCGAAGCGGTTGGCGGAAGGCGCGGCCACGCCGCCATGCCCATTGCGCAACGCGCTGAACGCTTCGAGCAACGCCTGCGCGACAGGATGCGACGGACAACGCAGCCCGACCGAGTCTTGCCCGCCGCTGACGGCAGCGGGAATATGCGCGGCACGCTTGAGAATCAGCGTAAGCGGACCCGGCCAGAAGGCATCGATCAGCCGCTGCGCATCGGACGGCAGGCGCTCGACCCAATAATGCGGATCGCCATGGGGCGCAAGATGCACGATGACGGGATGATTCGCCGGCCTCCCCTTGGCCGCGTAGATACGCGCAACGGCTTCGGGACTTTCCGCGTCACCGCCCAGTCCATAGACGGTTTCCGTCGGAAACGCGACGAGCTGTCCAGCATCGAGCAACGCGGCGGCGTGCGCGATCTCGTCGGCGGGTTTCATCTGATCCGGCATGGAAATTCGCTCAGCTCGTCGGGATATGCAGCAGACGCGCGCAATCGCGAGCGGCCTTGCGCGCGTGTTCGAGCGTTGCCGCCGTGAAGTTCACGTGACCCATCTTGCGGCCGGGACGCGCATCTTCCTTGCCGTACAGATGCAGACGCGCTTCGGGCATCGCCGCGACTTCGTGCCACGGCGGCGTGACGGCAGAGGCGGCCTTGTCGCCCTTCGCGTTGGCCGGGAACCACACGTCACCGAGAATATTCAGCATGACGGCGGGCGAATGCTGGCGCGTGTCGCCGAGCGGCATGCCCGTCATGGCGCGCACCTGCTGTTCGAACTGGCTCGTTGCGCACGCATCGACCGTGTAATGGCCGGAGTTGTGCGGACGCGG
>JASLEG010000378.1 GCA_030151225.1 Burkholderia sp.
AAGTCATACAAAAAGGACAAGGACTGGCCAATTTATGGGCATGTTTGGGAGTCCAGGCTTGTGCCATACAAAAAGGTTGCATAAAAATTACGGGGGCTTCGGTCCCCTTTCTTATTTTGTATGAAGACATACAGTTTTGAAACAACAGTCGAAAACGGAATAATTGAAAGAAACAACATGTTTGAGTCTTTCAAATTAAAGGAATTTTGGGGCGAGAAAGACCATGAAATTCAAAGGTCCGTAAGGGTTAAAATGATACTGATGGGCAACGACCCGTTCACGGTTTTTCCGACACCTCTCAAGCTTTACACAGTGCACGAGTTTTGGTTTCACCCATATCTTGTTGACGGAGAGTTCAGGAGCAAACCGTGCGAAGTCGGCAAGTGGTGGGGCAACGAGACGTGTTTCAGGTACAATGTGGACAACGTAATTTCCAATGCGGGTTTAGCCGACGGAAAGTGGGCAATTCAGCTGAAACCGATGAAATTGGTTGAGTAATAACTATTTATTAATGTAGTGTTTGTTTGGATATTACTGTTTAACGATAACACTTACAATTTAGACTGTGATGGGAAACAAACTTAAGGAGATGCCGAAAAAAGGCACAATCATAAAAAACCTGACAGAGCGTGTTGACAACATGTCTCTTGCCGTTAAATCGCTTGACAACGGAATAAGGATATATTGGGAAACCACAAGCAGACAGCACCTAAAGGCCAACAAGGAAGTGCTTGATCTTCTGTCAAAAGAAGAGCTTTACGAGTTTGTTGACAATATCTGCCACTCAATAGACAAGAAGTTCACCATTGGCATGTTTAGGTTGGAGTCTTACAGGCCAAGCGCAAAGGTGGAAAGACCCAGTAAAAAAGAAGCAAAAATAAACGACTTGCATTTTGGAAAGAAACACAATTATTAAGTTCCACACGGTGGGCCAGCTCAAAGAAGCTTTGAAAGATGTGCCTGACGACACCGGCGTTATGTGCCAAACGGTCGCTGTTAATGGCGACGCTTGGAATATGTTTGCCCAAATCGTTCCACTTAACGACAAGGTAAAATCAACGATACTTCAGCTTTACCACCCTGACATGCTTTTTATGCATCCAAGGCTGACAAGAGCGCAGGTTGTTGCAAACCTAAACGTTGCGCAGGAACTTTACGACAAGGAACAGAATTTAAAACTTAAGGATAATTTTATGTTTGTACTCGGAGCCATCAAACAATTTATCGTTGTAATGGACGTCGAGAATGGTGAAGAAAATTGGTAAGACACCGCACTACGCCATATATGCGGTGGCGCTTTTAATAACTTGGAAAGTTGCCGTGTGGGAAACATCCAGGAAAATAACCGAAGCGCAAAACCAGCAAGCAATCGACTACCTCATCAAACTAAAGGCGTCTGGTGGCGACACATCGAGCGTCGTAAAGTTTGTGATTTACAAAGATACCCTAAAGGTTAAAACCTACCAGCTTCTTTCAATTCAGCTCGGCGGAATGAAGAAGGCGCTCGACTCCCTCGACAGAATATGCAGAATGGATGGGAAGTCACCGCTTATGAAAAGGATTTCCGACCTTCGCAAGGATAGCATTCAAAACCAAATCTATATAAAAGCCCTTGTAAACGCAAAATGAGAACAACAGAAAAAGCCTGGGTAACCAATCAGGAAGAAAGGAACCCAACAAAGAACTTCATCACATTCCTGGCGATTGTGCTCCTCATCGTGGTCATAACCGCCATGAAGACTTCGGCGCAGGAAATCCGAACGACACCAGTCATGGACTCGCTCCGAACGCAGATAAAGGTGAAGATTGTCGAGAGGAACGCAACCAGGCAGTGTCTCACCAAGGCGGCTGACGAAAAATCCCGCAAATACTGGAGGGATGAACTGAAAAGGGAGAATGAGGACATCTATTCGACAACGCTAAAACTCGAATACTTTGCGCAGACGACGAATGGCGCAAAGAAGGGGAAAGCGCTCCAGTACAACGTCAATCAGGACAAGTTTGAATACAGATAGCAATACGGAAGAGCCAAGACACAAAAAGTTTTGGCTCTTCCTCTTTTAGATGGCCTATGTTTGGCCACAACCATAGGATATAAAGTTTATGACCGAGGACACTTACTTCATACCGACAAAACAGCAAAAATACGAAGACTTTTCCGAGAAGGAGCAGGGCCTGATAAAGCACCTTGAGATACTCAGGCAGCTTTCGCCTGCCTTAAAGCGGAAAGTATCCGCGCTTATCGGCGACCCAATAAGCGGGACAATATTCCAGATTGGCTACAACAAGATGTTTGAAACTTTGCAAGACCAAAACTGCGAAGACGACCAGGGCGAAACCATACCGTACGTTATTCACGCCGAGGAGCAAGCGGCAATCGCATACCTCAAATCGAGGCAAAAAACCCACGCCGAGAAACTTACAATGTACGTAAGTTACGCGCCGTGCCTGACATGCAGCAAAATAACGGCGCACACTGGAATACACCGCGTTGTGTTCATACACAAGCACGCGCACAAGTTCGATGTCGGCGAGTACTCACCAAGGGCTTTTCTTGAAAGAATGGGCATTGAGGTGGTACACGTCACGGACGTCCCAAACGCAACGCCGGCAGACAACAAATTCGAAAAACAATAACCTAATAATAACATGGAAAATAACAAGAGGAAACTATTCCAGTTTTCGGTGGAGGCGACAGAGGATGGGACGCTCCACTACAAAACAACCAACGACGGCTTCAACGCCCTTGAGCTTGCGGGACTGCTCGACAGGAAAAAGTACGACATCTTCTCCCAAATGAAGGGCGAGAACGAACCCGTAATATTCGAGAGAAACCTCATAGCAAACAACAAGGAGCACGCAAAGGAACTCGCAAAACACCTGCCGTCTTCCGATGCCTATAAACGGGGTTACAACGCATACGATAAAACGGACGGCTTCCCAAAGAACCCTTACGGCCCTGGTTTGAATGCGGTGCTTTGGCGCGCTGGCGCTGAATACGCGCAATTTTTGCATATTTGCGGCAGGTGGATTTGGCCAAAGATTGATAATCAGGAGGTGCTTTCTGAGAGGGTCAAAAGCCTTTTCGCCGATGGGGTGCTCTACTACCTGAAGCAGCCAATGAACCAGGCGGGGTCAAAAGACCCAAGGCATCAATCGGGCAGAAATTACATGCACAGGGTTTACAGCGCTTTCGAGAATGCCAAGCAAAACCGGAAAGAAATCGAGAAAAACCAGGAGCACCACACGAGCATTCCGCACGCCGACAGAAACAGCGATTACTTCATTTTGCTTGCTTGGCACCTCGGCTTTCAGAACGAGGAAAACGGCGCACTCCAGCTTGGAAAGGAAGTTTCCGAGTATTTCAGCAATTTCCTGATAAACGACGGCCAGGACGGTATGAACGAAAGGAAAATATCCACTTCCGAGCTTGCGTTCATAAACGGCTTCCGCGCCGGGCGAGACAAGAAGGAAAAGGCGGGTAACCCATACGATGTTACCGAGTTAATCCAAGCATGGGACAGGGGCTACGAAACCGCCAAGCAGATAAGCGGCGACTTTACCGATGACCAGATAATCAAGTTTAAGGATGCCCGCGACCGTTCTCCTGAATACTATGACGGTTACGAAGCTTT
>JASLEG010000185.1 GCA_030151225.1 Burkholderia sp.
GCCGCTGCGCCCGCGCGTGCAGATGGTGTTTCAGGATCCCTACGCATCGCTGAACCCGCGCCGCACGGTGGGTCAGATTCTCGGCCGCGTGCTGGCCGCCAACGGCGTGCGCGGCGGGCGCGAGCGGCAGGTGCGCAGCGCTGCCGCACTCGACAAGGTGGGGCTGCCGGCCGCCGCGCTCGAACGCTGGCCGCACGAATTCTCGGGGGGCCAGCGCCAGCGCATCGGCATCGCGCGGGCGCTGATCCTCGAGCCGGAGCTGCTGATCTGCGACGAGCCCGTGTCGGCGCTCGACGTGTCGATCCAGGCGCAGATCCTGAACCTGCTGGTGGAGCTGAAGGGCTCGCTCGGGCTGTCGCTGCTGTTCATCTCGCACGATCTGTCGGTGGTGCGCTACCTGGCCGATCACGTGCACGTGATGCAGCACGGGCGCATCGTCGAACACGGCGATCATCGCGAGATCTGGCGTGCGCCACGTCATCCCTATACGCGCACGCTGCTCGACGCGATCCCGGGGCGCCAGGCGGCCGGGCAGGCCGCCTGAGCGCATCGATTGCCCGGAGCCGGCTCACTGGGCCGGCTTCGCGTCCTTCCCGAATGCATCGGCGTACGAACGGTCGAGCACCTTCTCGGTGTCGAAGTGTGCGGGAATCACGCCCTGCTGCGTCAGGAAATCGGCGGTGTCCTGGGTGTCCCTGGCCGCGCGCGCGTCCACCGGGCCGATCGCCTGATGCGAGGTGGACAGCCAGCGGGTGGCCACGTCCACGTCCAGGTTCGCGCGCTTCGCCCACAGCGCCGCGTATTGCATCGGATGCGCGTCCACCCACTGGCGCGCGACCACCGCGCGGCGCAGGAAGTCGGCGATCGCCGCGTGCTTGCCGGCGGCGGCCTGTTCGGTGGCGGCCACGTAGCTGAGCGCGGGCATCAGGCCCTGCGCGGTGGCGATCGGGCGCGCGTGCTGCTTGAGCTCCAGCGTGCTGACGAAGGGCTCCCACAACGAGACGGCATCCACGCCGCCGCTCGCCAGCGCGTCGGTGGCGTCGATCGGCATCAGGTACGAGAACTTCACCTGATCGGCCGGCACGCCGGCCTGGTGCAGCGCGCGCAGCACCAGCTGCTGGCTCCAGGCGCCGCGCCACACCGCCACGCTGCGGCCCTTCAGGTCGGCCACGCTGCGGATCGGCGAGTTGGCCGGCACCAGCAGTGCCACGCCGTCCAGGTTCTGTCGCGACACCGCCACGATCTTCACCGGCGCGCCGCGCGCGGCCAGCGTCAGCAGCCCCGAATCGCCGAGGAAGCCGAGATCGAGCGCGTTGCCGTTCAGGCTTTCGGCGATCGGCGCGGCGGCCTGGAAATGCTTCCACTGCACCTGGTACGGCGCATCCTTCAGGACGCCCGACGCTTCCATCGAGGCCTCGATGTTGTAGTAGTTCTGTTCGCCGATACGCAGCGTGACGGCGTCGTCGGCGAGCGCGGGGCGCACGAGCAGCGTGGCGGCGGCCAGGCCGGCGAGCACGGCGAACAGCGATCGCAGCCGCGGCTGGCGAGGCGATGGGTGAAGGGGGCGATGCTGCATCTGCGACTCCGATCCTCGAGGAAGGTGCCGGCCGGGGAGCGGGATGCCCGCGGTCGCGACGCACGGAGCGTAGCGGGAATTCGCGCGGGCGTTGATGCCGAATTCTGCTATCGATAGCGGCCGTTCTGCGAAGGCGCGTGGCCGGCGCGCGCGCATAAGCTTAGGCAAATCGATTGGTTCGCTTCGTCGCGCCGAGGCCGTATCGTGAAATCGAGCCGGGGCTGGTACCCCGCCGAATCTTCCTTCCGGAGCCGCACCGATCATGACGCCCACGTTCCTTTCCCGCCTGCGCGCGCGCCTGACGATGGACACGGCGCTGCGTTTCATCGACGCGCTGGCCGGCGCCTCGGTGGGCTTCCCGCCGCTCACGCCGGCCGAGCTCGAATGGATCCGCTTCGCGTACGAGCCCGCCGCGCACACGCTCCATCAGAACGCCGGAATGATCGCGCCGCGATAGCGCGACAGGATGAACTGCTTGACCTCCGGCGATTCGTAGGCGGCCACCAGCTGCTTCACCCACGGTTGGTTCGCGTCCTTCTCGCGCACCGCGATCAGGCAGGCATAGACGGTCGAGCCGTCTTCCACGAGGATCGTGTCGCGGCCGGGCTGCAGGCCGGCCTTGATCGCGTAGTCGGCGTTGACGGTGGTGGCATCGAAATCGTCGAGCGTGCGCGGCAGTTGCGCGGCGTCGATCTCGGTGAAGCGCAAACCCTTCGGATTCGCCACGATGTCGCGCGGCGTGGCGTTGATGCCCGAGCTCGGATCGATGCCGTCACGCAGCCTGATCGCGCCGGCCTTCTGCAGCAGCAGGAGCGTGCGGCTCTCGTTGGCCGGATCGTTCGGAATGCCGATCGTGGCGTGCTCGGGGAGCGCGGCGAAGCTGCGGTACTTCTTCGAGTAGAGGCCGATCGGCCCGATCCAGGTGCGGCCCACGCCCACCAGCTTGTAGCCGCGCGAGCGGACCTGCGCGTTCAGGAAGGGGCGGTGCTGGTAGCTGTTCGCGTCCAGATCGCCGGAATCGAGCGCCGCGTCCGGTGCGATGTAGTCGCTGAACGACACCACCTTGATGTGCAGGCCGTAGTCGCGCTCGGCCACGCGCGCCGCCGCTTCGAAGATTTCCTCGTGCGGGCCGCTCGTCACGCCCACCCGCAGCACGCGCGTGTCGGCGTGTGCATGGCGCGGCACGGCGAGCGTGCCGGTCACGCCGATCGCGCACAGCGCGAGCACGGCGGCGAGGCGATGAAAGCGGCGCCGCGCCGGCGACGGCAGCGGGCGATGGAGGAGGGAAGCGGGCTTCGGAGTGGACACGGCGATGGAACCTCGTTGCGGCGGGAACGGATGAAGTCGACGATGAGCGACGATTCTAGTGAGCGCGCGCGCCGTGGCGAAACAAGGCTTTCGCATAAGCTTATCGGCGCACGCCGCGCGTCGGATTCGGGCTCGGACCCGCACTCGGACCCGCGCTCGGGCGCGGACGTCGACGATCGCCTCGCGCACATCCGCCGCGCGCGGAATCAGCTTGCTGCGCCAGGCCAGATCGGCCGAAGAGCGGTGGTCGCGGAAATGCGGACAGTCGGGCAAGTGGAATGCCGGGGGCCGGAGCCGGCGATAATGCAGGCAAGGGAACCGCGAAGAGGATGAAGAGAGCCCGACGCACGCACTTCGCGGCGTTCAAGGCCAGAGTGGCGACGCTGGAGAACGATTTTTTGTCAGGAGTGCTCGGCAAGGCCGGACTGTCGAGCGCAAGGCGATTCAAGGAGTAGGTCGCCGTTGCGCGCGCGCACTCATGAAGCGCATGGGTGCCGAGGCGATCGAGGGCGTGCGCGACATCGTCGGCGACATCGCCACGGCGTCCGACGAACAGGCGCGCGGCATCGAGCAGGTCAATCAGGCGATGCAGACGATGGATCCGGTCACCCAGCAGAACGCGGCGCTGGTGGAGCAGGCCTTGGCCGCGGCGCAGTCGCTCGACGAACAGGCCGCCGTGCCGCGCGAATCGGTCGAGCGGTTCCGGCTGTCGGCCGCCGGCTGCTGCGTCGCCGGGCTTCGGGTGCTCACCACAGCAGGCCCAGCATCGCCGCCTTGACGGCGGCTTCGGTCTTGTTCATCGCGTTGAGCTTGCGCATCGTGTTGACGAGGTGGAACTTCACGGTGCGCTCGTCGATGGACAGAATCATGCCGATCTCCAGATAGGTCTTGCCGGCAGCCGACCACTTCAATGTCTCGCGTTCGCGGCTCGTCAATTCAGCGGCGTATTCCGGCGCCGACTGCTCTGCCACGTGGCTGCCCATCGCACAGTTGACGGCCTTGACGAGCCACAGCATCCGATATTCCTTGCACATCAGTTCCCGTTCGTCGATGGGCTCATCCGAGCGCACCATCGTCACGAGCCCGATCGGCCCGTTTCGGCAGCCGGCCGGCATGCACCACCCGTAGCGCAGGCCGTGATGCGCGGCCTCCTCCCAGAAGTCGGCGCTCTGCGTCTGGCCGTTGGCCTGCCAGGTCAGCGGCAGCGACTGGGTGAGCCCGTGGCGCACGGTCGGATCGATGGCGAAGTAGTTGTCGCGTACATATCGCTCGCGCCAGGCATCGGGGTAATCGGATTGCAGCACGAAGCGCGGGCTGCTGATCGGAAACGGCACGCGCATGCCGAACGAACAGTGCTCGAATCCGAGCTCCCGCGATGCCGTCGAGAATTCCCTGAATACCTCGGATTCGGACTTTGCCGCAGCGAATGAATTCAGATAAGTTTCTCTCCATGTATGCATCGATAATATCCACGCGTTAAACCATGCCCGAACGGGCAGTATATTTCGACAAACGAAGCGGCTACAGTAAGGCTTGCCGAATCGAGGCTGGTCGACATGCTCTGATTCGGTAAATATTTGCTAATGGATGTCGTCGAACATCGATTGTTCCCGGGGCATGAGTCTGAAAGGCGCACATTGTGCCAGATACAACGTGTGGTGAGAAAGAATCAGCTCTCTATGAGGAAACATGCTAATTCGGAATAGTGACGGATTCGTGCGGATGACGGTAGCCGAATTTCACGCATTGCAATTTCGTCTGCATATGTGTCTGATCGACGCGAAATTGCTCGAAGACTTCTGGCAGGTCGGGATTCCGGCAGTCAACGCCGGCTACTACGAGCTGATCTGCGACGAGTTCAGTCCGGTGGTCAGCGTCGGTTGCGCGTGGTACGTCTCGGCCGGGCGCTGCGACGTCACCGTCGGACGCGACGATCTCAATACCAACGTGATGTTGCAGGATGCGAGCGGTGCCGACTACGGCGCGCGGGGCAGCCGCGAGATGGTGCAGGACTGGCTCTGTTCCGGGGTGCGGCGCCACGATCTCGAGACAGCGGTGTGTCGGGAAGTGTCGGGGCATTGATATCTTCGGGCCATCAGCGTGTGGATTGAATTACCAGTTTCGTACATCAAAATGAATCGATGGCGCACCAGGGCTGGTGTGTCGGTAATTGCATCGATGTCACCGGCAATTGCTCGATTCCTCGCTCGCGAATGCACCGGTTCGGCATGACGAGGGCGGCTGCAAATCGGATTGATGCGAAATATTCCCCGTTGTCTTCATTACAAAATCCCTTCGAATATTCGACCTGCCCGATCGGGCAGCTGTTTCGCTTGATCGAGATTCGATTCAATAGCGGAAACAAATTCGAGGGAGTAACCGTCATGCTGCACTTCTTGTCGGGAAAAGGCGCCGAACTGAGCCCAGAGACGATGCGCCGGCTGGCGCAGTATCGTCATGCGGTATTCATTCAGAAGCTGGGCTGGCCTTTGCCGACGGACGACGGTCTCGAATCCGATGGTTTCGATCATGCCGACACGCTGTATGTGATCGCCAGGGATCGCAGCGGCGCGATCGGTGGCTGCGCGCGGCTGTTGCCGACCAGCGAGCCCTATCTGCTCGGCGAGGTATTTCCGAATTTGATGGGCGACACGGTGCTGCCGTGCGCCGCGGACATCTGGGAATTGTCGCGCTTCGCGATCAGCATGCCCGCCTCGGAAACGCTGACCGCCGCACAGGCGTGGGAGAACACGCGCAGCTTGATGGCCGAGATCGTGCGTGTGGCACAGGCCCACGGCGCCCGCAAGCTGATCGCGTTCTCGGTGCTCGGCAACGAGCGTCTGTTGCGGCGCATGGGCGTAAACGTACAGCGGGCGGCGCCGCCACAACTGGTCGACGGCAAGCCGACCCTGCCATTCTGGATCGAGATCGACCGCCAGACGCTCGATGCGCTCGATCTGGATCCGGCGCCGCGCTGGCTACCGCGCCCGGTGGGCCTCGCGCCGGGACGCAGCAGGCTCGAGCGCCTCGGCTGATACGCGCGACCTTTCACTGGCGGTCGCATGGCCGCCTCATCCACGGGAGTGGCATGGACATATTGCAATGCGGCGTGGCGGACATCGCGCGGGCGGTCAGATCGGGCGCGGTGCGCTCGGTCGAGGTGCTCGACGCGTTCTTCGCGCAGATCGACGCGGTGAACCCGGCTCTGAACGCCGTTGTACAGAGCAATCGCGAGCTCGCGTATCGGGAGGCAGAGTGGATCGATGCCCATCATGATCGCCTGCAGGACCGCGCGCTGATCGGCGTGCCGTTCACCGTCAAGAACACCTGCGACGTGCGCGGCTATGCGCCGGACAAGGGCTGCCCGGGTCTTGCGAACCGGCCCAGCGAGGCCGATGCGGCGGTGGTGGCGCGGCTGCGCGCGCAGGGAGCACTGGTGCTCGGGCTCACCAATACGCCCGAACTCAGCATCGGCTACGAAACCGACAATCTGCTGTATGGCCGCACCCGCAACCCGTTCGATCTTTCGCGCTCTCCCGGCGGCAGCAGCGGCGGTGAGGCGGCGATCATCGCCGCGGGCGGCTCGCCGCTCGGTATCGGTTCGGACGCGAGCGGCAGCCTGCGCGTGCCTGCCCACAACACCGGCATCGCCACGCTGAAGATGACGCAGGGCCGCGTGCCGCTGACCGGCCACGTGCCGATCGACACGATGGGACTGTTCAGCGAATTCATCTCGTTTGGCCCGATGGCCCGCTTCGTCGACGATCTGATCATGGTGGCGCCGTTGCTGGCGGGGCCCGACGGCTGCGATCCGCACGTGCCGCCGGTGGCCTGGCGTGATCCGGCGTGCGTCGACCTGGGCGCGCTGCGCGTGGCTCACTACGCCGACGACGGTATCTCGACGGCCTCCGACGACGTCGTCGCAACCGTCGCCGCCGCGGCCGAGGCGCTGCGCGACGAGGTGGCCTCGGTCACGCAACGCCGTCCGGATGTGCTGCCGGAGATGGACGAACTGCTGTCGAACAGCATTCTGCTGGGCGGCGACGAGGGTGAATGGTTGCTCGACATCATCCGCCGCCTTGATCTCAAGACGCCGTCACCCCTGCTGCTCGAGTTTCACGAACTCGCGCGTCGCTGCCGGCTGTCGGTCACCGAGCTGCGCTGGAGCTGGGTGCGCTTCGATCAGTGCCGCAAGGCCATGATGGGCTTCATGCAGGACTACGACGTGGTGCTGTGCCCGGTCGCGGCGACGGTCGCAAAGCCGCACGGGCGTTCCTACCCGGAAATCCGCGATTTCAGCTATTCGATGTGCTACAGCCTCGTCAACTGGCCCTCGGTCGTGGTACGCGCGGGGCAATCGGCGGATGGACTGCCGATCGGCGTGCAGGTCGTCGCGAAGCCGTGGCGCGAGGACGTCGCGCTGGCAGTCGCGGCGCGCATCGAGCGCCTGCTCGGAGGCTATCGCGCGCCCGGCATCGAGGCGGCGACACGACACTGACGAGATCGGCCCATTCACCCATTCGAGACGCGAAGCATGGAAGCAATAAATAGACATCCTAATGAAGAGGCGAGGCTGGAGACGGCGCTGATCATGCCTGCCACGACGCTGCAGCGCCGGGTGTATCGGCTGCTGCGCTGGTTCGGTGCGCCGGGCCGGTGGCTGAGCAGCGCGCGCCATTCTCGCGCGCTGGGCCGTCGCGACGGCGTCTACGCGTATCTGGCGCGGCAGGCGAGCCGGCGCGACGGCAGCTTGCGGCGCGTGCTCAGGCTGTCCACGCACGTCGGCGACTACTGCTTTCTGCTGCACGCGGACGAGATCCGCGAATTGATGCGTCATCCGCGTGTCGGCGAGGGCGAGCTGGTCGGCGAGGGCCGGCAGCTGCACGTGGTGGCCGATGCGCTTGGACGCTACCGGATCAGCAAGGAGCGGCAGGACGCGAAGCAGAAGCGCAACATCATCGCGCATCTGGTCAGCAGCCCCGAGCGCCACGTGGAGGTGATGCGCACGCTGAGCCGCGGCCTGGTGCGCGGCTGGTGCGAGCGCGGCGCGCCGATCAACGTCAATCCCGATCTCAGCGCCTACACGGTGGAGGTGTATCTGCGCTCGGTGATGAATTTCCAGGGCGAGCTCGATGGCGTGGCCGAACTGCTGGAGGAGCAACTCGGCATGCTCGGCGAATCGATGGTCTATCGCAAGGCGGATGGCTTCGAGGCGCGCTTCCAGCAGATCAAGCAGATGCTCGCCGGCAAGATCGGCAACGATCCCGGTCTGCTGACGACGACCGAGTACACCGACCGTCTGAGCCGCTACATCGACGAGCACTATCAGTCGATTCAGGACGAGGCATTCGCCACCGGGCTGAACGGCGCCGTGCTGGCCGGCTACATCGCGCCCTTTCCGTCCTTCGTGGCGCTGGTGTACGAGCTCGGGCGGCATCCCGACATGCAGCGCGCGCTGCGCGAGGAGGCAGCCGGTTTCGGCGCTCGTTACGCCGAATACATCCGTCGCGACGACACGCTGCTGCACGCCTGCGTGCACGAGGTGCTGCGTCTGCATCCCGCGCAGCCCTTCCTGTTCCGGTCCGCCACGTGCGATGCGATGGTGGGCGGGCAATTCGTGGTCAAGGGCACGGAGCTGGTCGCCGACGTCTATCACGTGCTGCGCCTGCCGGCCCTGTGGGGCGAGGATGCGCAGGCATTCCGGCCCGAACGCTTTCTCGAGCGGCCCGATCGCTACCGTCACCCGTTTCTCGTCTATTCGAGCGGTCCGAACAACTGCACCGGCCAGATGTTCTCGCGATTGTCGCTGAAGGTGCTGCTGGCCGAGCTGGTGGCCGGATGCGAATGGCGCGTCAGCAACGGCGAATTCGCTCACGAATTCCATTTCGCGCTGGCCATGAGCCAGCCCGTCGAGATCCACGCCGAGGAGCTTGCGTCATGATCGAACTGCGTGCCAATCGCTATCAGCAGCGCTTTTATCTGGAGTGGGCGCTTGATCGTGGCAGCCGGATGTACAACACGCCGCTCGTCTATGCGCTCGAGGGAGAGCTCGACGAGTTGGCGCTCGAGAGAGCGCTTGACGACTTCGCGAATCGCTGCCATCCGGGGTGCCGGAGCCACTTCGTCGAATCCGGCGGCGTGATCGTGCAACGCGTCGCGCCACGCGTCGAGCTGGGCCTGCGCCGCATCGACGGTGCGCCAGGCGAGACCATGGACGCACTGATCGAGCGCGAACTCGAGCACGCCTTCGATCTCGAGCGCGGCCCGCTGTTCCGCTTCGCATTGCTGCGCGCGCAGGATCGCCGCACGCTGGTGTTGAACTTCCACCACATCGTGTCGGATGCCACGTCGGCGAGGGGGTTCGTCGCGCTGCTCGACGGCGCCTATCGGCATTTCACGACCGGTTCGCCCCTGCCGCCGCTTCCCGCCGTGGTGACCGAGGAGCCCGACGACGTGGCGCGCGGCCACGCCGACGTGGCCTACTGGTGCGAACTGCTGAGCGGGCGCAGCCTGCACGTCGATCTGCCGAGGCAGGTCGGCGACGTACCGGCGGGCGCCGATGGCGCTTCGTACTTCTTCGAACTCGATGCTGCGCTGACCGAACGCCTGCAGGGCTTCTGCAGGGCCCGGCGCTGCACGCCGTTCATGGCGATCGCGGCGGTGTGCGGCGTGGTGCTGGGCCGGCATGCGGCCGCTCGCACGGTGATGCTGAACTATCCGGTCGATTCGCGGCCCGGCTCGGCGCGCGATGCGCTCGGCTGCTTCGTCAACAACGTGCCGTTGCCGCTCGACGTGGCGCCGGGGCGCTCGCTGCTCGATCTGGTCGAGGACATCCGCGCGCAGCGCAAGGCCGCACGCCAGCACACCGCCTTCTCGCTGACGGACGTCGTGCGACGGCTGCGCGAGCGCGGGCTGAGCGAGGAGAACCTGTTCAATGTCGGGGTGATCGAAGCCTACTTCGACGAGTCGCCCGTGCCGCTCGGCGCGGGCGCGTTGCGGCCGGTGCAGCTCGTGAGCCGCCAGGTGACGGGCGATCTGAGCTTTGCCTATCAGCCGGGCTCGGCGTGCATCCGCTTTCGCATCGACTACCGTCTCGACACGTTTTCGGCCTCGTTCATCGGCCGGCTCGCCGACAGCCTGCGTCATGCGATGTCGGTCATGCTGGCCGAGCCGGAGCGCGGCATCGATGCCGGCACCGTACTGTCGCCGGCGATGCGCGCGGCGCTGAGCGAGATGGCGCAGGGCGAGCCGGCCGGTGCGGCGGGGCAGGAAGGCGTGATGGCAATGTTCCTGCACGCCGTCGAGGCACGGCCATCGCAGCCTGCGTTGCACTATCGCGGCCGTGTCCTCGACTATCGAGCCACGTATCGCGCGGCGGCACGCGTGGCCGGTCTGATCCGCATCGCATGCGCGAACCCGGCGGCGAACGCGCTCGGCCGTGCCGGCGATGCACCGGCCGAGCTCGTCGGCGTGCGTTGCGAGCGCAAGGATCTGGCGGTGCTGTGCATGCTCGGCGTGCTCGGTGCGGGCCGAGCCTACGTACCGATCGATCCGAAGATGCCGGATGCGCGCCTGCGCGAGGTGTGCGCCGAAAGCGGCATGGCGCTGTTGCTGACCGATCTGGCGCCCCCAGAAGGGCTCGACGGCCCGCGGGTGATCGCCGTCGATGGCGCGCTGACCGATCCCGACGCGCCGGTGCCCGAGCCGCTCTCGATGCCGCCGGCGCAGGCGCTCGCCTACGTCATCTACACCTCGGGCTCCACCGGCAAGCCCAAGGGCGTGCGTATCGAGCACGGCAAGCTCGGCAACGCGGTCGCGGATTTCGTCGCCGCGCTCGCGGTGGATGCCGGCGATCGCGTGGTGGGCAGCACGGCGGTCGGCTTCGACATCTTCGGCCTGGAGCTGTTCATGGCGCTGGGCACGGGTGCGAGCCTGCTGCTGCTGGACAGCGAGCTCGCCGACGCCGGGTCCCTGCGCGCCGCGCTCGATCCCTATCGTCCGACGGTGATGCAGGGCACGCCGTCGTTCTGGTCGCTGCTGGCCATGTCCGACTGGCGCCCTGCCGATCGCGACAGCCTCGGCGTGCTGTGCGGCGGCGAGGCGCTGTCGAGCACACTCGCCGGCTATCTGCTGCGCATCGCCGGTACCGTGCATCAGGTGTACGGGCCGACCGAGACCACCATCTGGTCCAGCCGCCAGCTGCTTCGCGACGAGGCCGACTATGCGGTGATCGGCCGGCCGATCGGCGCCACGCGCTGCCACGTGCTCGACGAGTCCGGCGAGCTGCTGCCGTGGGGGGCACGTGGCGAGCTGTACATCGGCGGGGCCGGCGTGAGCAGCGGTTACCATCTGCGCGACGACCTCACCGCCGAACGTTTCCCCGAACTGAGGCCCACCGACGCGGGCGGCGAGCGACTGTATCGCACCGGCGATCGCGTCTGCTGGAACGAACGCGGCGAGCTCGTCTATTCGGGGCGGCTCGATTTTCAGGTCAAGATTCGCGGCCATCGCGTCGAGCTCGGCGAGGTCGAGCTCGCGTTGAATCGCCTTTCGGGCGTCAAGCAGGCCGTGGCGGGCGCGCACGGCGCCCCGGGCCGGACCGAACTGGCGGCCTGGCTGGTGCTGGAGGCCGGTGCGGTACCGGACCACGACGCCTGGCGCGCGGCGCTGCGCGACAGCCTGCCGGAATACATGATTCCGCGCACGTTCCAGCAGCTCGAGGCGCTGCCGCAGACCATGAACGGCAAGGTGGACCGCAAGGCGTTGCCGGCTCCGGCGGCGACGTCGAGCGCGTCCGGGGTCGAGCCGGACGGCGCGGCGGAGCGCATGCTGCTCGATATCTGGCGGCGCGTGCTCGGCGACGACGCGATCGGTGTGACCGATCATTTCATGAGCTCGGGCGGTCATTCGCTGCTGGCCGCGCAAATGCTGATCGCTGCCGGCCGCGCGTTTTCGGTGGCGCTGTCGTTCGGCGACCTGCTGGCCGCGCCCACCGTGCGCGAGCTGTGCGAACGGATCGCTGCGGCGTCGCCGTTGGCCGTCGATGCCCCCCAATCGCGCGAGACGCGCTTCGCGCTGTCGCTCGAGCAGCGTCACCTGCATTTCATCGATCGCTACGAGGAGGGTGCCGGGCACAGCTTCAATCTTGCCGTGGTGCAGCGGCTCGGCCGCGGGCTCGACGTCGGCGCGCTGTCTCGATCGCTGCAGACGTTGTTGTCGCGCCACGACATGTTGAACGTGCAGGTGGTCGAGGAAGGCGGCGAGCTGGTGCAACGTGTCGTGCCGCAACCGGTGCCGGCACTCGTGCCGTGCCGTGTCGAGCCGCAGGCGCTCGATGCCGCGGTACGCGAGATGGTGGCGACACCGTTCGATCTGGCCCGTGCGCCGCTTTATCGTCTCGCATTGCTGGAAACCGGCCCCGATCAACATCTGCTGCTGATGGTGATGCCCCACATCGTGATCGACGGCTGGTCGCTCGAGGTGCTGCGCCGGGAGCTGGCCGAACTCTATCGGGCCGAGCGTGCCGGCGAACCCGCCCGGCTTGCCGCGCCGAGCCAGTTCTACTGCAGTGCCGTCGCGCATCAGGCACGCTGGCTGGCGTCGTCGTCGTATCAGTCCTCGCTCGGATTCTGGCGCGACAGCCTGGACGGCTACACGGGCCTTGACCTGCCGGCCGATTTCCCGGCGACACGAGAGCGCGATTTCCGGGGCGCGCATCACGGCTTCGAGCTCGATGCCGCGCTGAGCGCGCGCCTCGCGCAGCGGGCCGGGCAGCTCGGCGTGTCGTTGTTCGATTGCCTCTACACGGTGTTCGCCCTGCAACTGCGGCGCTATTGCCGACAGCGCGACCTCGTGATCAGCGTGCCGGCCGCCAACCGCCGTGCCGGCAACGAAGACGTGGTGGGCCTGTTCACGAGCATGCTGCCGTTGCGCATCGAGATCGACGACGCCGTGCCGTTCGCGGACCAGGTGCAGCGCCTGAGCCGTCACAGTCGTGCGGCGCTCTCGCATCAGGGCGTGCCGCTCGAGGCGCTGCGCGGCGGCAGCGACGCTCGTGCCGCGCCGTCGCACACGCTGCTGCAGGTCGTGTTCGCGCTGCAGAACGCCAATCGGGACCACGCGTTGCAGCTCGACGGCGTCGATTGCGAATTCGTCGAGGTGGAGGACCACGTCGCGCGCTACGAGCTGTTCCTGAGCCTGCGCGAGGACGCGGGGCGGCTGGTTGGCCGCATCGAGTATCCGGAGGCGAGATTCACGCGCGAGCGCATCGAGCGCATGGGCGAGCATTTCGTGCGCCTCGCCGAGCAGGCCGCCGGCGACGATGCGATGCCGGTCGGCGCGTTCGAGATCGTGGGTGCCGCCGAGGCCGCAGGGCTCGCGCCGGCCTTGCCCGCACCGGCCCTGTCGGCTGCCACCGGGAGCGAGGCGAGTCTGGTCGACCGCTTTTCGCGCGTGGCCGCGACGTGCCCGGACGAGGTCGCGCTGGAGGAGGGGGCGCTCCGGATCAGCTATGGCCAGCTCGAGCGTGACAGCAGCCGTCTGGCGATGCGTCTGCGAGCGGCGTTCCTGCAGTCGCACGGCGTGCCGATGCCGGCCGACACGCTCGTCGGCCTGTGCCTCGAGCGCGGGGCGGCCGTGGTGGTGGCGATGCTGGCGATCCTGAAGGCGGGCGGCGCCTACGTTCCGCTGGATCCGGCCTATCCGGCCGCGCGGCTGCAATACATGGCGCGCGACAGCGGGATCGGCCTGATCGTGTCGACACGGGGCGATCTCGAACGCAGCGGGCTCGACGCGCTGCTGCCGCCGGCCGGTCGCGTGCTGCTCGACGAGATCGATCCGCCGGTCCGCGACGAGGCCCTGCCGCGTGTCGCGCCGGACCAGCTGGCCTATGTCATCTACACCTCCGGCTCGACCGGCAATCCGAAGGGCGCGCTGCTCACGCATGCCAACGTGGCGCGCCTGTTCGATACCAGCGGCCCGCTGTTCGATTTTTCCGCTCGCGACTGCTGGTGCCTGTTCCATTCCTACGCGTTCGACTTCTCGGTGTGGGAGATCTGGGGGGCGTTGCTGCATGGCGCGCGCCTGCTGATCGTGTCGCGCGAGGCAAGCCGCGATCCGGAGCAGTTTCATGCGCTGCTGCGGCAGCATCGCGTGACCGTGCTGAATCAGACGCCGAGCGCGTTCGTCCGGCTGATCGAGGAAGACGCCCGGCACGCCGAAGGCTTGGCGCTGCGATACGTGATCTTCGGGGGGGAGGCGCTGCAGGTCGCGACGCTCGGCCCATGGTTCGCGAAGCACGGGGAGGCCGTGCGGCTCGTCAACATGTACGGCATTACCGAAACCACCGTGCACGTGAGCTTCCGCGAGGTGGTGCCGGCCAGCCTCGCGCAGCCCGGCTGCAACGACGTGGGCCGGCCGCTGCCCGACCTGCGCGTGCTGGTGCTCGACGAATGCCGGCGTCTGTGCCCGGTCGGGGTGGTGGGGGAGATGTACGTCGCAGGCCCCGGCCTCGCCCGCGGCTATCTGAACCAGCCCGAGCTGAGCGCGCGCGCGTTCGTGCGCGAGCCTGCGCTGCTCGGCGGCGCGCGTCTGTACAAGACCGGCGACCTGGCGCGATGGCTCGACAACGGACATCTCGAGTATCTCGGCCGCAACGACCATCAGGTCAAGATTCGTGGCTTCCGCATCGAGCTGGGCGAGGTGCAGGCCGCGCTGATGCGCATGCCGGAGGTGCTCAACGCGCTGGCCGTGCATGATCGCGAGCGCGACGGCATCGTGCTGTATTACGCCGCGCCGCGCCCGCTCGACGAGGCGGCGGTACGCGCCCACCTGCGCGAGAGTCTGCCCGAGTTCATGCTGCCGCAGCGGCTCGTGCACCTCGAAAGCCTGCCGCTCACGGCCAACGGCAAGATCGATCTGGCGGCGCTGCGGCAACACGAGGCACAGGCGCACGCACCGGCCGTCACGGGGCAGACGCACCGCCCACCGCAGGGTGATGCGCAGTGTCTGCTGGCCCGGGTATGGGAGCAGGTGCTTGGCCGCTCCGGGATCGGCGCCGACACGGATTTCTTCGCGGCCGGCGGCGATTCGCTGCGCGTGCTCGACGTGATTCGTCTGGTGCGCGAGGCCGGTTACCACTTCAGCCCGCGCGACCTGTTCCGTCACCCGACCATCGCGCGGCTCGCCGAGGTGCTGACGCCGGCCGGCGCGACGCCCGAGCGTGTCGCGCCGGCACCGTTCGCGCTGCTCGATCCGGTGCATGCCGCCAGTTGCCGCGAGGCCGACGACGAGGACATTTATCCGTTGACCGCGCTGCAGGAAGGCATGCTGTTCCATTCGCAACTGCGGGACGGTTCGTCGACCTATCTCGACCTGATGACGTGCCGCGTCGAGGGGCCGCTCGACCTCGATGCACTGACGGCCGTGCTGCAGCGTCTGGTCGAGCAGCAGCCGGTGTTGCGCACGCGCTTCCTGCGCAATGCCGGCGGCGCCTGGCAGAAGGTCAGGCGGGCCGTGCCGTTGCCGCTGCGCGTGTTCAGCATCGAGAGTGCCGTGCCCGAGGACATCGGGGCCGAGCTCGATGCGTTCTTCGCGGCCGAGCTGGCGAGCGGCTTCGACCCCGACGTCGCACCGTTGTGGCGGATGTCGGTGCATCGGCTGGTGGGCGGCTTCCACCTGAGCCTGTGCTGTCATCACGCGATCCTGGACGGCTGGAGCGTCGCGACGCTGCTGAGCACGCTGCTCGGCGATTACGATGCTGCGCTCGGCGGCGCGCTGCCGGCGAGCGAGCCGCCGGTGCGCGTATTTCGCGAATACGTCGCGCGGGAGATGGCGCAGCGTCGCGATCGCGTCGCGCTCGACTTCTGGCGCGCTCACTGGCAGGACCGCGAGCCCACGCTGCTGGCCGAGCCGACGGCGGGCGCGGTCGGCGTGCTCAATCGCCACCGCCTGCCGGTCGACGCGCAACTGCACCGTGCCGCGCAGGACGCCGCGGCCCGTCACGCCGTGCCGCTCGACCTGATGCTGCTGGCCGCGCACCTGCTTGCGCTTTCGCGCTGCACCGGACAGCGCGCGGTGTCCACCGGCATGGCGAGCCATGGCCGGCTGACCGAGGATGTCGGCCATCGCATGCTCGGTCTGTTCCTGAACACGGCGTCGTGCAGCCTCGGCATCGAGCCCGGCGCGAGCCCGTCCGAGGTGCTGGCCGCGCTGGTCGAGTTCAAGGCGGGATCGATGCCGCATGCCGGATTCCCGCTCGGCGATCTGCAGCGCGAGGTCCGCCGCGGGCCGCTGTTCGACACGCTGTTCAATTTCGTGAACTTCCACGTGCTCGACCGGCTCGGCACACTCGCGCATCTGACCGTGAGCCAGGGTCATTGCCACGAGGAAACCAACTTTGCGCTGGTGACGCAATCCGGCCTCGATCCGGCCAACGGTGCGCTGCAGATCGAGCTCGTGCACCGCACGGATCGGCTCGCCCGCGAGAAGGTCGAGCGTTTCGGGCTGATGTTTCTCGATGCCCTGCGATGGCTGTGCGGCGTCGAGGCCACGGTGGCGCAGGCCGCGGCACTGCAGACTGCCTTGCCGTCGCCGGCCTGGTTCGGCACCGCCGGCATGCCGGGCGCCACCAGCCTGGTGGCACGCGCCGACGAGATGGCGCGGTGCCGGCCCGACGCGATCGCGTTGCGCGCGGAGGGCCGTTCGCTCGATTACCGCACGCTGCATCGCTGGGCCGACTGCCTGGCCGCTTCGATGTTGCGCCGGCACGGCACCGCGCTCGCCGGCGCGAGGATCGGTCTGATCGCGACCCGCGAGCCGGCCACGATCGCGGCGATGCTGGCGATCGTCAAGCTCGGTGCGGCCTACGTGCCGCTGGATCCCGGCTACCCGCGGGCCCACCTCGAGCGGCTGCTCGCCGATGCCACGCCTGCGCTGGTGGTGGGCAGCACGTCTGCGCTGGCCGGGCATGCGTGGCTGGCCGGGCTGGCATTGCCGCTGCCGGTGTGGCCCGAGGCCGACGAGGCGGTCGAGCCCCAACCGATGCCGTCGCCCGACGCGCTCGCCTACGTGATGTATACGTCGGGGTCGACCGGTCGCCCGAAGGGCGTGATGGTGGAGCAGGCCGGCATTCTGCGGCTCGTGCTCGATCCCGGTTACGTCGAGTTCCGGCCCGGCGACACCGTCGCGCAGGCTGCGAGCCTGTCGTTCGACGCGGCCACCTTCGAGGTGTGGGGTGCGTTGCTGAACGGCGCCACGCTGGCGCTCGTGCCGCCCGACACGCTGCTCGACGGCGTGCGCTTCGCGCGCTTCCTGATCGACGAGTCGATCGACACGCTGTTCCTGACCACCCGTCTGTTCGACCGCTATGTCGCGACCGGCCACGCGGCGATGTTCCGCCGCCTGCGCCATCTGCTGATCGGCGGCGACGCGATGGATCCGGCGACGGTGGCGGCGGTCTGGGATTGCCCGGCGGGCCGTCCGCGCCATGTCTGCAACGGTTATGGCCCGACCGAGAACACCACCTTCACCACCGTGCACGAGATCGACGAGACCAGCCTGGCACTGCCTCGGGTGCCGATCGGCAGGCCGATCGCGCACACCCAGATCTATGTGCTCGACGAGGCGCTGCGACCCGCGCCGATCGGTGTGACGGGCGAGCTGTACACCGCGGGCGCGGGGCTGGCGCGCGGTTATCTTGGCGAGGACGCGCGCACCGCGGCTGCCTTCGTCGAACTCGAGTTGCCCGATGCCGACGACGCGACGCCGCGCCGACGGCGCCTGTATCGCACCGGCGACGCGGCACGCTGGCTCGACAACGGCGAGGTTGACTGCCTCGGGCGCCTCGATCGTACCGTCAAGGTCAACGGCTTCCGCATCGATCTGGCCGGCGTGGAGGCGGCCGCGCGGACCTGCGATGGCGTGGAGCAATGCCTCGCGATACTGACGCCCGGCGAGCGCAGGCAGGTGGCGCTGTACTTCAGCGGCGCGATCGATGCGCCGAGCCTGCGGGCGCGGCTCGCCGAACGCGTGCCGGCATTCATGCTGCCGGCGCATCTGGTCGCGATGACGGCCTTCGTGCTCAACCGCAACGGCAAGATCGACACATCGCACCTGCCGCCCGTGACGCTCGACGACGGCGGAGACGATGCCTATCGACCGGCCGATTCGACCAGCGCGACACTGCTCGAGATCTGGCGGGGCCTGCTCGGGCCGGTCCGGATCGGCCCACGCGACAATTTCTTCGACCGTGGCGGAGATTCGCTGCTCGCCATGCAGCTGCAGCACCACATCGGCGAGGCATTCCGCATCGCGCTGCCGATCGTGGACGTGTTCCGCTATCCCACCATCGAGACCATGGCCACGCGGCTGGCATCGCCGCCACCGGCGGCATCGGCACGCGGCGCCGATGCCGCGCGCCGCAGCGCCGGGCTGGCAGCCCAGCGTGCGCGTCTGCAACGCCAGTCAGGCAAGGAGCAATCGAAATGAGCCCGTCAATCGACAACGCGATCGCGATCGTCGGCATGTCCTGCAAGCTGCCGGTCGGCGACACGCCGGAACAGTTCTGGCGTGCGCTCGAGGATGGCGTGGAGGCCGTCGAGCACTTCGACGACGACGAACTGCGTGCCCGCGGCGTGCCCGAGGCGCGGCTGGCCGATCCCCACTACGTGAAGGCCGGCATTCGCCTGCCGGGGCGGGAGCTGTTCGATGCCCAGTTCTTCGGCATCTCGCCGCGCGAGGCCAGCCTGATGGATCCGCAGCAGCGCCTGCTGCTCGAAGGCGCCTATCGCGCGCTCGAACACGGCGGCTACGCGCCCGATCAGCTCGAGGTGGAAACCGGCGTGTTCGTCGGCGCCGATGCCAGCAGCTATTTCGTCGGCAATCTGCTGACGAACGCCGAGGTGATGGCGAACGCCGATCCGGTGCAACTGCTCTACGCCAACTCGTCGATCGCCACGCAGATCGCCTATCGGCTCGACCTGAAAGGCCCCGCGCTCGACGTCAACACCGCCTGCTCGACCTCGCTGGTGGCCGTGCATCTCGCATGCCGCAGCCTGCTGCTCTACGAGTGCGACATGGCGCTGGCGGGCGGCGCCTCGGTCCAGGCCGCCGAGCCGACGGGATACCCGTATCGTCCCGACGGCATCCTGTCGCCGGACGGCCACTGCCGCGCCTTCGACGCCAATGCCTCCGGCGTGGTGGCCGGGCAGGGCGTGGCGCTCGTGCTGCTCAAGCGTCACGAAGACGCGGTGCGTGACGGCGACACGATCTACGCGCTGATCCGTGGCAGCGCGATCAACAACGACGGTGCGGGCAAGGTCGGCTATACCGCGCCGAGCGTCGACGGTCAGGCCGAGGTACTGCGTCGCGCGCTGGCTGCCGCGGAGCTCGAGCCCGCGCAGATCGGCTATGTCGAGTGCCACGGTACCGGCACGGCGCTCGGCGATCCGATCGAGCTGACCGCGCTGGCCGAGGTCTACGGTCGCGGTGCGACCGATCCTGCCTGTCACCTCGGTTCGCTGAAGACGAACCTCGGCCATCTGAATTCGGCGGCCGGCGTCGCGGGCCTGATCAAGGCCGCCCTGTGCCTGCACCATCGCCGCATTCCGGCCTCGCTGAACTTCACGCGGCTCACGCGCAAGGTGCGGCTCGAGCAGAGCGGGCTGGCCGTCAACGATCGCCTGCGCGACTGGCCCGACGACGGGCAGCCGGCGCGCGCGGCGGTCAGCTCGTTCGGCATCGGCGGCACGAACGCGCATGCCGTGCTCGAATCATGCCGCCCGGCACCGCGCGACGCGCGGCCGGACGCGCCGCTGGTGCTGGCGCTGTCGGCGAAGACGCCGCAGGCGCTCGCGCGCAAGCGCCAGCAATGGGCCGCCTTCCTCGAATCGCTGCCCGCCGCGCGCCTCGCCGACGCGTGCTACACGGCCGGTATCGGGCGCAGCGTCTACCCGTCGCGCTGCGCGCTCGCCGCGGCCGATCGCGACACCCTGCTCGAGGGCTTGCGCGAGGCGGCTCGACCGGCCGTCGGCAACTGGCGCGGCGTGGCGTTCGTGCTGCGCGACGGTGGCGCCGCGCTGCTCGAGGTGGCACGTGCCGCGCATGCGGCGCATCGCTTCGTGCGCGACACGCTCGAGGCGTGCTGGCGGCCGCTCGGCATCGATCCGCTCGCACTGCTCGATCCCGCTGCGAGCAGCCACGAGCCGCCGCTGGCGGCGTTCGCCGCGCTGCATGCGATGGCGTCGCTGTGGCAGCACTGGGGCGTGCAAGCGCAGGCGATGGTGTGCGACGAGGCCGGCGAGCTCGCCACCGCGTGCCTGAGCGGTGCGCTCGAACTCGACATCGCGGTGCGTGCGATTCGTTTGGGACGCGACGGTTCCGTCGAGGCTCGCGCCGCGCTGCTGGCGGCATGCGACTGGGCCTCGGCCGGCACTCGGCTGCGTTGCGCGGTCGACGGCCAGGAGGTGGACAGCGAGCGGCTGTCCACGCCGGATCACTGGCTTGCGCCGCGCTCTCGCTCGGCGCTGCTGGCCGGTGTGCGGGCCGTCGTCGAGCGCAGCGGTGCCATGCCGCTGGACATGACGGACGGAATCCTGGCCGATCCGGCCGCTTCGATCGATCCGGCCGAGCCGGTGCCGCAAGTCACCGCCGCGCACCGACCGGCCGAGCGGCAGCGTGCGCTGGCAGCCACCGCCGCCGCGTTGTGGCAGGCCGGCGCGCCGCTCGCGTGGGCGCGTTTCCATGGCGAGGGGCCGAGCCGAATCGCGGCGCCGGGCTACCCGTTCGAACCGGTGCGGCACTGGATCGACGCGCCCGTCGTGCCGCGTGCCGATGCGGCCGAGGCTTCCGACCAGGTGCCCGTTCGGCCGTCGGCCGCCGTGACGCTCCAGCCACGCCCCGAACTCGCCAACCCCTATCAGGCACCGGCTGGCGATCTCGAACGCGAGGTGGCGGCGATCTGGTCGTCGTTGCTCGGCATCGAGGCGATCGGCGTGGCCGACGACTTTTTCGATCTCGGCGGGCACTCGCTGCTGGCTACCCAGCTCAACGCGCGGATCCACGAGATCTTCGGCATCCAGCTCGATCTGGACGATCTGTTCGACATGCCCACCGTGGCCGGTACCGCCGAGCTGCTGCTGCGCCGCCAGCTCGAGGAAGTCGAGGGCAGCGGCGGTCTGGTCTGACGGCACGCCACGCGCGATCCGGCAGGCGGTGCCTCGCGTGGCGTCAATCCACCCATTCAACGAGGGTAACGATGATCATCTCCTCACCCGTCGAGCTCGTGTTCGACGATCTGTTCCTGCAGTTGCGCGACTGGCTCGCGCAGACGACGGTGCATCTGAAGCTGGAGGGCTTTTCGGTCAGCGGGTCGATCAAGATCAAGGCGGCGCTGCGCATGATCGAGGACCTCGAGCGCGAGGGGCGGCTCGGGCCGGGCCGGGCCGTGGTCGAGAGCTCGTCGGGCAATCTGGGCCTCGCGCTGAGCGTGGTGTGCGCGATCAGGGGCTATCGGTTCACCTGTATCAGCGATCCGAACATCTCGCCGCAGACCGCGCGGCTGATCGAGGCCTACGGCGCGCGCCTGATCGTGGTGAGGCAGCGCGACGAGAACGGCGGCTTCCTGGGCAGCCGGCTTCGCCTGATCCGCGAGATGCTCGCGCGCGACGCCGATCTCGTCTGGCTCAACCAGTACGCCAACCCCGGCAACATCGAGGCCCATGTGCTGAGCACCGGCCCCGCGATCCTGAAGCAGTTCCCCGCGCCGGACTACGTGTTCGTCGGTGCCGGCACGACCGGCACGCTCGGGGGCGTGTCGCGCCATCTGCGCCGGCATGCACCGCACGCGCGCATCGTGGCCGTGGACAGCGTGGGTTCGGTGACGTTCGGCACGCCGGCCGGCCCCCGCCACATACCGGGCCTCGGCACCAGCGAGCCGCCCGAGATCCGTCGTCACGCCAGCTTCGACGACCTCGTGATGGTGCCCGAGGACGACGCCGTGCAGGCGTGCCACGCGCTCGCCCGCCAGGGGCTGCTGCTGGGTGGTTCGTCGGGCACCGTGCTCGCCGGGATTCGCCAGTACGCCGCGAAGATCGCGGCGGACGCCTGTGTGGTGGCGATTTCGCCCGATCTCGGCGACCGCTACGTCGACACCGTCTACAACCCCGACTGGGTCGCGAGCCGTTATCCGGCCGCCACCGCTGCGCGTGCCGAAGCCGGTCGCGCGGTGGCCTCGGCCGCCGTTTCGGCATGATCCGGCGATTTCCCGCCATCCGCATGGAGACTCACTTGGCAACCCATTCCGCCCCCGCCCTGAAGATCATCGGCGCCGCGCACATCGAGCACTGGCTCGACGCCAATCCACACCGCGTCGTCGAGCTCGTCGAGCAGGCCTATCTCGACCATGCCCGCGGCCGCGCGCTGAACCCCGACAGCTATTTCCTGCGCTTTCCCGACAGCGACCGCGATCGCATCATCGCGCTGCCGGCCGTCCTCGAGGACGACCGGCCGATCGCCGGGCTCAAGTGGATCTCGAGCTTCCCCGGCAACGTGTCGCTCGGTTGCGACCGTGCCTCGGCCATGCTGGTGCTGAACGATCGGCGGACCGGCTATCCGCTCGCGTGTCTCGAGGGCAGCGCGATCAGCGCGGCGCGTACGGCCGCCTCGGCGGTGATCGGCGCGCGTTGCCTGCATCCGCGCCCCGGCCACATCACTCGGCTGGCGGTGGTGGGATGCGGGCCGATCGCGTTTCGTACCGTGCGCCTGCTGCATGCACTGGACTGGCGGATCGACGAGCTCGCGCTGTGTGACCTGTCTGCCTGGCGCGCAGGCCTGTTCCTCGAGCGATGCATGGCGCTCGGGCTTGCCGGTGCCGTGCACGACGCCGGCGCCGCGCTCGACGGCAGCGACATGGTGCTGTTCGCGACGTCCGCCGTCGCGCCCGGCGATTACGCGCCGGCCTGGTTCGCGCAGGCCCCGACGGTACTGCACATGTCGCTGCGCGATCTCGCCGTGCCGATCGTGCTGGGCGCGCAGAACGTCGCCGACGACGTGTCGCACTGCCTGAAGGCCAATACCTCGCTCGATCTCGCAGCGCGACAGGTCGGCCACCACGATTTCGTCGACGGCGGCATCGCCGACGCGATCGAGGGGCGCATCGTGGCGGATCCCGCGCGCACGCGCATCTATTCGCCGTTCGGCATGGGTGTGCTGGACCTCAGCGTCGCGCGCGAAATTCTCGCGGCGGTCGGCCCCGGCGACGCGCTCGAAGTGGCCGACTTCTTTCCGCCCCCGTACCAGCCGCGCACCGCCGTTCCGGCCTGAGCGCAGCGGTTCGCGGGCCGGCGAGCCCGCGAGCGAATTGGAACCCAACGAGACAATCGGCGCGACGTCGCATCGGCGGACGTGGCGTCGGCAGGAGAACTGATGGATACCACAGGATTTTTCGACACGATGAGTGCCGAGCAGAAGCGGCGCGAACTGGAACGCGCGCTGCTGAATCGCAAGGCGTCGGCCCGGCGGCCCGCGATCACGCGGCGCGCCGTCGAACCCGACGTCGCGCCGCTCTCGCTCGCGCAACGCCGGCTATGGCTGCACGAAACGATCGAAGGTGCCGGCGCCCTGTACAACATGCCGTGCGGGCTGCGCCTGCGCGGTCGCCTGGATGTCGATGCGCTGCGTCGCGCGATCGGCCTGCTGGTCGAGCGTCACGCGGTGCTGCGCAGCAGTGTGGAGGAGCGCGACGGTCGTCCGGTGCTGATTTGCCACCCGGCCGCGCCGATCGCGTTGCCGGTGGTGACCGTGGCCGATCCCGGCGAGCTGCCGCGGCTGATGCGCGAGGAGGCCGATCGGCCGTTCGATCTCGCCAGGGCGCCGCTGCTGCGCGCGTGTCTGCTCCGGCTTGCCGACGACGAGCATGTGCTGCTGCTGACCCTGCACCACATCGTGTCGGACGGCTGGTCGCTCGGCGTGCTCACGGCCGAGGTATCGGCGGCCTACGCGGCCTACAGCGTCGATGCAATGCCGCGACTGCCCGAGCTGCCGATCCAGTATGCCGACTACAGCGAGTGGCAGCGGCAGTGGCTCGGCGAGAGCCGCGTCGCTCGCCAGCTCGACTTCTGGGAGGCGCAACTGCGCGGCGCGCCGGCGCTGCTGCCGTTGCCGCTGGAGCGGCCGCGCCCGCCGCGCCAGCGCTACGAGGGCGGGGTGCATCGCTTCACGCTCGACGCCGGGCTGGCCACACGTGTGCGCGAACTGGCTCGCGGTCAGGGCGCCACGCCGTACATGCTGCTGCTGGCAGCGTTCAACGTGCTGTTGTCGCGATATTGCGGCGTCGACGACATCGTGGTCGGCTCGCCGGTGGCGAATCGCAACCCGCGCGAGACCGAAACGCTGGTCGGCTTCTTCGTCAATACGCTGGCGATGCGCAACCGCATCGATGCCGATGCCGGCTTCCTCGACTGCCTGCGTCAGGTCAAGCAGGCGACGCTGGCGGCATTCGCGAACCAGGACGTGCCGTTCGATCTGGTGGTGGAGCGCGTGCGGCCCGAACGCAGCGCGAGTCACAGCCCGCTGTTCCAGGTCGAGTTCGTGCTTCAGCAGCCGCTGCAGCGGCGCTTCCGGCTCGGCGAACTCGATGCCGAGGCGATCGCGGGCGAGAGCAGCTTCACCAAGTTCGACCTGACCTTGTCGCTCGAGGACGGCGCGCCCGACATGCCGGGCCTCGTCGAATTCAACCGCCACCTGTTCTCCGACGATTTCGCCGCGCGCCTGGCCGGGCATCTGATCACGCTGCTGCGGGATATCGTCGACGATCCCGCGCAGCCGGTGCGCCGCTTGCGAATGATGACGCCGGCCGAGACCGCTCGGCTGCTCGGCTGGTCGGGGCGCGATCGCGCCCGGCCCGTGACCGAGGGCGTGCTGGCGCGCTTCGCGGCGCGCGTGGCACAGCAGCCGCATGCGGTGGCGGTGCGGCATCGCGACGAGCAACTGAGCTATCTCGAACTCGCCCAGCGCGCCAATCGGCTGGCGCACGCGATCGATGCGGCCGGTGTGCGCCGTGGAGAACGCTTCGCGCTGTACATGGAGCGCGGCGTCGACTACGTGGCGGCCATGCTGGCCGCGTTCAAGCTCGGCGCGGCGTTCGTGCCGTTCAATCCCGCGCAGGCCGCGAGTCGCAACGCCGCGATGATGGCGCGCGCGCGTGTCGCGCTGGTGCTGGCCGACCCGATGCACGCGGCGGCGGCGGCCGAGGTGGCCGGCGGCGTGGCGGTGCTGACGCTGCACCGCGAGGCGCTGGCCGCGATGCCGTGCGACTGGCGCCACGACACCCGATTCGACGGTGCCGAACCTGCCTACCTGCTGTTCACCTCGGGTTCGACCGGCGAGCCGAAGGCGGCGGTGGTGGCGCATCGTGGCATGGTCAATCATCTTCAGGCCAAGATCGACGATCTTGACCTGCGCGAGACCGACGTGGTGGCGCAGATCGCGGTGCAGACCTTCGACGTGTCGGTCTGGCAATGCCTGGTGGCGCTGCTGGTGGGAGGGCGTACCGAGGTGCTGACCGGCACCGAGGCCTGGGATCCGGAGCCGCTGCTGGCCGGCCTGGCCGCACGCGAGGTGACGGTGGTGGAGACCGTGCCCTCGCACCTGGAGATCCTGCTCGACGCGGTGCGCGCGTCCGCATCCGGGCACGGTCTCGGATCGCTGCGCTGGATGATCAGCAACGGCGAGCCGCTGTCGCGCAGTCTGGCCGAGCGATGGTTCGCGGCTTTTGCCGAGACGCGACTGATGAACGCCTACGGTCCGACCGAATGTTCCGACGACGTCACACACCTGTGTCTCGACGCGCTGCCCGAGTGGCACGCGCCGTATCTGCCGATCGGCCGGCCGATCGCCAACGCGGAGCTGTACGTGCTGGATCCGGAGCTCCGGCTCGCGCCGATCGGCGTGGTGGGGGAAATCCACATCGGTGGCCTGTGCGTGGGCCCCGGCTACTTCATGGACGAGGCGCGCACGGGCGCGGCCTTCGTGCCGTCGCCGTTCTCCACGGCACGCGATGCGCGGCTCTATCGCAGCGGAGATCTGGGCCGTTTTCGAGAGGACGGCTCACTCGAGTTGCTCGGTCGCAGCGATTTCCAGATGAAAATCCGCGGTTGCCGCATCGAGGCCGGCGAGGTGGAGGCCGTGCTGCGTGGCCATCCCGCCGTCGAGCAGTGCCTCGTGACGAGCAGTCCGGATCGCACGGGCGAAGCCGGCGTGGCCGCCTATGTGGTCTCGAGCCAGCGGCCTGCGCCGAGCGCCGACGCGCTGCGCAGGTTCTGCGCGGACCGGCTGCCCGATTTCATGGTGCCCGCCGGGGTATGCGTGCTCGACGAATGGCCGCTGCTGGCCAACGGCAAGATCGACCGCGCCGGGCTGCCGCCGTTGTCGTCGTTCGCGATCGGGGCGGGCCAGCCCCACGTGGCGCCGCGCGATGCACGCGAGCGTCGGCTCGCCGAGCTCTGGTGCCTCGTGCTCGGCGTCGAGCGGGTCGGTATCGACGACAGTTTCTTCGAGCTCGGCGGCCATTCGCTGGTGGCCGTGGAACTGGTCAGTCGCTGTCGCGAGGTGCTCGGCGATGCGCTCACGCTGAATCGGCTGTTCGCCCATCCCACCCTCCGGTCGCTGGTGGAAGCGACCGATACCGAGGCATCCGCATGAGCCAGTCCGCACAATCGCCACGGCTGCACGACCTCGCGCCGAGCCAGATCCCCGAGTGGTACGCGTATCAGTTCGATCCGGACAGCGCCGTCTACAACATCAGCTTCAACCACTTCTTCCTCGATCGCCTGGAGCGCGACGGCTTTCTGCACGCCTGGCAGGCACTGATGGATCGCCACGACGTGTTCCGCATCCGCATGGCCTATGCGCATGGACGTCCGAAGCAGTATCTGGGCGAACCGGTGCGGCTCGATGCCGGCACGCTGTTCATCGATCGCACCGGGCTCGCGCCCGATCAGATCGCCGAGGAGCAGGAGCGCATCGCGCGCGAGCATGCGATCCGGCCGTTCGACTTCGAGCATGATCGCCTCTTCAGGCTGCATCTGGTCAGCTATCCCGGCGACACGCACCAGCTGATCTTCACCGTGCATCACATCATCTGGGACGAGACCAGCACCATGAACGTGATTCGCGAGTTCGCGACGCTCTACGAGGCGTGGCGGCAGGGCGTCGATGCCGAGCTGCCGAGCCTGCCGTCGAGCTTTCTCGACTATGCGGATCGCATTCACGCCGAGCTGGCCGACGGCAGGCTCGAGCGCAGCCGCCAGTACTGGCTGGCCGACGGCAGGCTCGAGCGCAGCCGCCAGTACTGGCTGGCCCAGTTCGCCGATCTGCCCGCGCCGCTCGAGCTGCCCACCGACCGACCGCGTCCGGCCATCCAGACCTATCGCGGCGACACCGTGAAGACGTGGCTGCCGCGCGCGCTGGCGCGCGAGATCAACGGCTTCTGCGCGCGCCACAACATCACGCTGTTCATGCTGCTGCTGGCCGTGCTGGACCTGTATTTCCACCGCGTCGGCGGTCAGTCGGATTTCGTGCTCGGTTGCCCGATCGCCGGGCGCGAGAGCCGCGACAAGGCCTTGCTCGGCTGCTTCGCGGTGCCGATGCCGATTCGCTGCCGGATCGAGCCGGACATGCGCTTCGACGCGTTGCTTCGCCAGGTGGCGAGTACCGTGCTCGATGCGTTCGAGCATCATCGCTATCCGTGCGTGTCGATGATCGAGGAGCTCAGCCACGGGAAGGACCTGTCGAGGCCGAAGCTGTTCTCGGTGATGGCCGGCGTGCAGAACGACAAGTCGGAGTTCGTCAGCATCCCGGTAGGCGAGGGCAGCCTGTACGCGAAGGACGTGTTCGCCGCGGAGAATCACGGCGCGCGCTTCGACCTCGCGATCGGGATGGACCCGGTGGGCAGCGACGTCAAGTTCTTCTGCACCTACAACACCGACCTCTACGATCGCGAGAGCGCCGACGGCATGCTGGCCGATCTGGCCGGCCTGTTCGCCCAGGTGATCGCCGACCCCCGGCAGGTGCTGGCCGACTACACGATGCTCGCGCCCGAATCGGCGCAGCGCGTGCTGGTCGATTTCAACCGCACGGCCATGCCGCGCCCGCCCGACGAGACCGTGATCGATCTGTTTCTCGCTCAGGTGCGGCGGCAGCCCGATGCGCTCGCCGTGGAGATCGGCGACGCGCGATGGTGCTATCGCGAGCTCGCGCAGCGCGCCGCATGGCTTGCCCATGCGCTGCATCAGGCCGGCGTGGCTCGCGGCGAACTCGTCGCGGTGCTGATGGAGGCGGGCGGTGAGCAGATCGCCACGATGCTCGCGCTGATGTCGCTCGGCGCGGTGTACGTGCCGCTGCACGAGGCGTGGCCGGCCGAGCGGCTGGCCGATGTGGGACGGCAGGTCGACTTCCGGCTGGCAGTGGCCTCCGACACGCTGCGCGAGCGCATCGGCGTGCTGGGCGTGCCGGTGCTGCCGGCACAGCGCCCCGGCATGTGCCACGAGGTGCCCCCGCTGGCGAGCCATGCCGCGCCAGGCGATCTGGCCTATCTGCTGTTCACCTCGGGCACCACCGGCCGGCCCAAGGGCATCCCGATCGTGCACGACGGGCTGCACAACCTGATCGTCGCGACTCAGGCACGTCATGCGTTGACGGCCGACGATCGCGTGCTGTACTGGACGTCTCCGACCTTCGACGCCGCGATGCTCGACACGCTCTGGCCGCTCGCGAGCGGGGCCGCGGTGGTGCCCTGGCCGCAGACGCTGGCCAGGACACCGCGTCAGGCGCTCGAGTGGATCGACACGCGCGGGATCACCGTGTTGCAGACCGTGCCGCTGATGCTCGACGCGCTGGCCGAGGCACGTACTGCGGAGCCGGCGCGCGAGCTCGCGCTGCGCCTCGTGATCTGCGGCGCCGCCGCACTGAGCCGCGAGGTGAGCGAGCGGGCCCGCGCCGCGTTCGCATGCCGGCTGGTGAATCATTACGGGCCGACCGAGGTGACGGTCGACGCGCTGTGGTTCGACTGCGACGAGGCCGCGCCGGGCGACATGACACCGATCGGCCGGCCGCTGCCGAACGTGCAGGCCTTCGTGCTCGACCGCCATGACCGGCCTTTGCCGTTCGGGGTGCCCGGGCAGATCTGCATCGCGTCGCCGGGCCTGAGCCCCGGCTACTGGGGCGCGCCCGAGGCGAGTGCCGCGACCTTTTTCGAATGGACCCCGCCGACCGGGGGGGCGGCGCTGCGGCTCTATCGCACCGGCGACATCGGCAAGCTCGACCGACAGGGGCGAATGCACTATATCGGCCGCCTCGACAAGCAGGTCAAGGTACGCGGCAATCGCGTCGAGCTCGGCGACGTGGAAAGCGCGCTGGCGCGCCATCCGGCAGTGGCGAAGGCCGCGGTGGTGTGGCAGGAGGACGGAGGCGGCAGCCTGCGCGCGTTCGTCGAGCTGCGCGACAGCGCGCTGAACGTGTTCGAGGCTCGGGGGCGGCGTTATCGCCAGTTCACGTTCGCGCAGCATCCGGGCCTGCGCTCGCACATGAACCTGATCCATCACGACACGTGGCCGCGCTATTTCGCCGGCAGCCCCGTGCTGGCGCGCTACTGGGAGCGACTCTATTCGGAATTCCCGGCCTATCAGTTCTGTCTGCTCGATGACGAGAATCGCGTGGCGTGCGTCGCCAACGGCGTGCCGCTGTATTGGGACGGTCGAGATGAGTCGGCACCGCTCACCTGGGACGACGCCGTGGAACTGGCGTTCCGGCAGCGCGACGATGGCGTCGCGCCGAACGCGATTCTCGGCCTGGCCGGCATCGTGGCCGGGCATTGCCAGGGGCAGGGGCTCAGCAACCGGATCGTGCAGGGCTTTCGTGGCCTCGTGAAGATGCACGGGCACGACTATTTCCTCGCGCCGGTAAGGCCGGTGGGCATGCTCGAGCATCCGGGCGTGGACGTGCACGCCTGGGCGCGATCACGCGATGCGAACGGCGAACCGCTCGACTTCTGGCTGCGCGTGCACGAGCGCCTCGGCGCGACGACGCTCGGCGCGGCCGAGAAATCGCAGTGCGTGGAAGGCTCGCTCGAGCAATGGCGCGAATGGACCGGCGTCACGTTCGAGGCGGACGGCGCCTGCGTGCTGCCCGACCTGCTGCAGCCGGTCGAGGTGGATCTGAAGGCGGGCCGCGCGCGATATTACGACCCGTCGATCTGGGCCGTGCATCGCGATCTGCAGCAGGCCGACGGCGTTGCACGCCACGTCGGGCGCGCCGAGCTGCGCGAATTCCTCGGCGCCAGTCTGCCGGCCTACATGCTGCCCGACGCGCTGCACATCGTGCCTGCCATCGCCGTGACCGAGAACGGCAAGATCGACACACGACGCGTGGCGTGTGACGAGATGGAGGCGTCCGGTCCGCCGGTGCGCCCGGCCAACGCGATGCAGGCGAGCCTCGTGGAGATCTGGCGCGACACGCTCAAGCGCGCGGAGGTCGGCATCGAGCACGACTTCTTCCTGCTCGGCGGCCAATCGCTGCAGGTGATCGAGATGCTCGTCCAGGTCGAGCGCGCGTTCGGACGCAAGGTGCGGCTGCAGGCGTTCTATCGGCAGCCGACGATCCGCCATCTTGCCAGCCTCGTGGCGGGCGACTGACGTGGAGATGCCGATGTTCGACTATCTCGTCAGCAAGATTCGTCAGGCCGGCTTCCGCTGGCTGGCGCTCCGCGATCAGCCGCTGTTTCTGCTGATCGAACAGATGCATCGCCGCGATCCGCGCCTGCTGCCGAGCATGGTGCCGCACCCCGGCGCGCGTGGCTTCGTGCTGTCCGATTTCTCGCATCCGCGGCTGGCCGCCTATCGGGGCCGGGAGCTTGCCTTCTTCGACGCGCGGCACGCGGCGGTGTACTGGCTGCCCGGAGCCGCGCCACGCGGCGGTGGCCACGTGGAAACCGGCACGCATGTGGTGACGATCGGCGCGCATGCGTTGCGGCGGCCGCTGCGGCTCGGCGTGACCCGAACCGCCGAGCACACGCGGATCCACGAGATCGCGGTGCAGGCCTCGCCGGCCCGATCGTTGCCGGGATGCCGCATCGCGTTCGGGATTCTCGGCGCGGAGCTGCATTGCCTCGCACTGCAGTGGCTGCGAGCGATGCGTGATCGCGCCGGGCCGCTGCCGGACGATCGCGCCTTTCGCGACGTGCTGAAGGCCGCGCGCGCGCTGTCCGACCGCCACGATCTGACGGTGCTGGCCGGGCTGCTGCAGGCGCGACTGGATGGCCCGCGATCACCCACGACCAACGAGGAGGGCCGGACCGATGTCGGCGGCGATTGGCAGCAGCAACAGGGTTGAGCGGGCGAACGTGGTGAGCGTGCACCGCACCGTGATCGCGTGCGAGGCGCACCAGGCGGGCGACCTGCTCGACCGCTTCGACGAGCCCGCCTCGCCGTGCTGGCCGCACGAGGCCTGGCCGCGCGACCGGTTCGAGGCGCCGCTGCAGATCGGCGCGCTCGGTGGCCACGGGGCAACCCGCTATCGCGTGATCGAGTACCGGCCTGGCCGCGAGCTGGTGTTCCGCTTCGAGGCGCCGCGTGGCTTCGAAGGCGTGCACGGCCTGTGTGTCGAGACGGACGGGGCGCTCACCCGTGTCACGCATTTCACGCGGCTGCGGCTGAGTCCGTATCACTTCTGCATGTGGCACGGCATGGTGCGCTGGGTACACGACGCGCTGATCGGCGATCTGCTCGACGGCATGGAGCGGCATCTGACGGGAACCGTCGCGCGACCGCGGCGCTGGCGCTGGCGGGTCCGCATGTTCCGGCATGCGCTGGGCGGCTCGCGGCTGATCACCGACTACATCAAATCAATCTGGAGGAAGGCCTGATGCAACAGGGCAGCATGCAATCGAAATGGATCGTGAACGACCTCTGCAAGGTCATCGTGGGGTTCCGCAACTACACGATCCACGCCACGCGTTCGAAGTACGTGTCGTTCGCCATCGCCGAGCAGCCGCAGATGTGCGACCTGCTGATTCGACTTTCGCGCGGCAAGCTCGACGATCGCCAGGTCGCGGCCTATCCGGCGTTCCTGCTCGAGCAGCTGATCGACTACGGCTTCCTGAAACCGGTCAAGGGGCTCGCGCCGCGCCAGGCGCTGAAGCGCTATTTCAGCCTGCTCAATGCTGGCCGGTTCCGCTCGATCGGCTTTCGCGGACATCGCTACTACGTCGCGTCGATGGTGTTCATGGCCTTCTACTCGCAACGCGGCAACGACTATCTGCGCGAGACCGTGGTGCTGCCGGCCTGGGCCGGGCGCTTTACCGACAAGGTGGTCGAGATCGTGCGCAACGGCATCAACGAGGCTGCGTTCCTCGCCTTGCCGTCGCGACTGCGCTGCCGAATCGAGAAGCACGGCCTGGTCACGCCGGAATCGCGGCAGCCATATCTGGAGCGCTTCTTCGGCGAGCACTGCCGGCTCGACGAGGCGCTGATCGACGAGCTGCCCGCCTTCTATCGCGCGCAGTTGCCGAGTGTGCCCGACGATCCGGCGGCCTGTCGCCTCAACGACGACATCGCCTTCTCGCGCGCCGAACTCGACCCGATGCTGCAGGCCGGGATTTCGAACCCCGCCTGGGCCGACTCTTGCCGGCCGAGCGTCTGGGTGCGCGATCCGGTGCGCGATACCGTGTCGATGCTGTGGCTCGACGAAGCCCGACTGCGCGAGCTGCATGCATTGCGTGACGGCGTGCTGTCGGTGGCGGAACTCGATCCGGCAACGCGCCGTCTGTTCGTCCACGCAGGCTTGCTGCACGTTCCGGCAACCACTCGCGAGGCGCGCGAGGCCTGGGCCGTGCGGCTGCGCGAGATCGCCGGCCAACTGGGCACGAGCGGCTGCTTCACGTTCGAGAGCATTCTGTCGCCGCTCGAGCTGGCGATCAGCCGCAAGTATCTGCGATTCATGAAGCAGCGCAAGTTCCTGCTGCTCGACCGCGCCAACGGCAAGACCGAGGAGCGCTTCTGGATCCATCGCGACGAATTCACGTTCTATCTGCAGGGGCAGATCTGCAGCCTGCTGAACCGCGTGCTGCCGTCGCCGGTGAAGCCGGGCCACAACGCGCTGACGATCTACGAATCGGGCGCGACGCTGCCTCGCCACAAGGATGACGTGAAGGCCTTCTCGTGGGTCATGTCGCTGCCGGTGGAGACGCGTCCCGAGAATGGCAGGGACGAGGCGTGGCCGATCTACGTCGAGACGCCGAAGGCCGTGCACAAGGCCATGCTGCAGGCCGGCGACGGCCACATGATCGATCCGCAGATGCCGCACTGGCGCGACCGGCTGCAGGACGGGCGGCTCGGCATTCTGCTGTTGTGGTTCGTGCCGCACGATTTCCGCGGCTTCGTGAACGGCAGCTGGATCGACTGAATCACCCTGCGTCGTTCGCGGTGTCGCCTCGCCGCGTCGCCGCGCTTCGCGCGCTCACCCCCAGGCTGGCCGCCGTGCCGGCGCAATTCGAAGGAAAACATGCAGAACACATGGGTCCATCACTGCCGCGACATCATCCGGATCGCCACACCGATCCTCGGCGTGCGCATTCTGTCGATCGCGGTCAACTTCATCGGCATGCTGTTCATCGCCCGGCTGGGCATGCGCGAGCTTGCGGCCGGTGCGCTCGTCACGGCGCTGTGCAATACCGTGATCGTCGTGTCGATGTCACCGCTGCTTGCGGTCGGAATCGTGGTCGGCCGGTTGCTTGGCGAGGGGCGGCCGGAGGCGGTCGGCCCCCAGTTGCGAATGGCCTGGCTCGCGAGCCTCGCGATCGGTGCGCTCGCGGCCCTGGTGCTCGCCGTACTGCCGGGCATGCTGGCCTGGCTCGGCGAGCCGCCCGAGCTGCTGCCGCTGGTGGGCCCGTACCTGCGCGCGATGTCGTGGGGCGTGATTCCGGCGCTGCTGATGGCGAGCTGCCACCAGATCTTCTTCCCGGCGGGCAAGGGGTATCTGGTGTTCGCGTTCAGTGCACTTGGGCTCGCGCTCACGCTCGTGCTCGGGGAGGCGCTGATCCACGGCCGCTTCGGCCTGCCGGCGCTCGGCATGGTGGGCTGGGCGTGGGCCGTGTCGATCGTGAACTGGTGCGTGATGTTCGCGATGGCCGGCTATCTCCGGATCGCGCGCGATTTCCGGCAATTCCGGCTGTTCGCGCGGCACGACTGGTGGAGCCGGGCGCGGCTCGCCGGCTTCCTGAACATCAGCCTGCCGATCACGCTGCAGTTCTCGAGTGAACTGCTGGCCTTCAGTACGCTCAATATCATGGTCGGCTGGCTCGGTGTCGATGCACTGAGCGTGCAGCAGATCCTGATCCAGTGTTCGATGCTGGCGCTGATGGTGCCGATGGGGGTGGGCCAGGCCAGCGCGATTCTGATCAGCATGGCGGCTGGCAGGCGCGAGCTCGAGGGCGCACGCCGGATCGGCGTGACCGGGCTGTGCGTGGTGGAGGGCGTGCTCGCCGTGGTGGCGCTGCTCTATCTGATCGCCCCGCAGGTCGTGAGCGGGCTGTATCTGCGCCCGGGTGGCGGCTCCCACGCGCTACTGGCCGATCTGGCCACCACCATGCTGGCGGTGACCGCGCTCACGCAACTGCTCGACGGCGCGCGCAACCAGTTGCTGGCGGCGCTGCGCGGTCTGCGCGACGTGTGGACGCCAATGTGGATCAACATGGCGCTGCTGTGGTGCGCCGGCCTGCCGCTCGCCTACGTGCTGGCCTTCACGCTGCGGCTCGGTCTGCTCGGCATCAACCTGGGATTTCTGGCCGTGTTCGGGATCGGCGCCCTACTGATGCTCGCGCGATTTCTCGGAAAGACCGGTGCCACGCCGGCGGTCACGGCGCCCGCGGCGTCGCGTTGAAGGAGGACATCATGCAGCAAGAGGACGTGAGGCAATTGCGGCAATGGATCTACGGCTACCAGATCGCCCAGGCGATCCACGTGGTGGCCCGACTTGGCGTGCCGGACCTGCTCGAGCGCGAGGCGCTTGACGCAGACACGCTCGCACGCCGCGCGCACTGCGACGTCGACGCGCTGCGGCGGCTGCTGCGCGCGCTGTCGACGCTGGGCCTGTTTCGCCAGGAAGGCGAGGACGGCTGGGCACACACGCCGATGTCGAGGCTGCTGGTCAGCGGCGTGCCGGGCTCGCAGGATTTCGCGGCCTGCATCTATGGTGACGAGCATTACCGAGCGTGGGCGGAACTGCATGCCTGCGTGAAGTCCGGGACGCCGCGCTTCGATGCGTTGTACGACATGGACTACTTCTCGTACCTCGAGCAGCGCGCGGCCAGCGATGCGAAGCTCGACGGGTATCTGCGGCACGATGCGGACATCCGTCTCTCGGCACTGCTCGACGCCTTCGATTTCTCGTCGGTGCGGCACCTGGTGGAAGTCGGGGGCGACAGGCGCCTGGCAGCGGGGTTGCTGGACCGGCATCCGGCACTGCGCGTGACGCTGTTCGGGCCGGAGCCCGAGCGCGACGACGCGGGCCCCGAAGCGGCGTGGATCCGCCACGCGGCCGAGTCTGGCGCCGTGTTGCCCGGTGACGGTGACGTCTACCTGCTGTCGCAGATCCTGCACCGGTTCGATGCGCACGGCGCGCAGGCGGTGCTGCGCGCCTGCCGCGCGGCGATGCCCGACGAGGCGCGACTGCTGATCGAGGAGTATCCGGTGCCCGAGGGCGAGGGGCTCGCGCCGGGACGCTGGATGGACCTGAACATGATGGTCGTGTGCGGCGGCCGCGAACGCACGCTGCGCGATTACGAGGCGCTGATCGACTCGGCCGGATTGTGCCTCGTGGCGTGCCACGAGGCGGCCGGCCGTCCCGCGGTGCTCGAATGCCGGGTGGCCGCAGTGAAGGCCGGAGGAGCCTGACGCATGGCATACGACATCGAAATCCGGCCATTGACGTTCCTGCGCGCGTCGGAGCACATCAACGAGGCCGCCGCGACGATGCTGGCCGGCACGATTGCCGGCGAGGGGCGGTGGCGCGCGCCGATCCCGGTCGAACGCCGCACCGGCCTCGTGATGGACGGCAATCATCGGCTGCGCGCGGCGGGGCTGCTCGCGCTCACGCACGTGCCCTGCATCCTGCTCGACTACGACGATCCGAAGGTGTCCGTGTCGGACTGGCGCACCGGACTGCCGTACGACGTGGCGCGTATCTTCCGCGAGGTCGTGCACGGCGGGCGGCGGCTGCCGTACAAGACGACCCGCCATGTATTCGTGCCCGGGCTGCCGGTCTCGGCCGTCGCGCTGTCCGCGCTGCGCGATCCGGACCGGCGCGTGCCGAATCAGGGCGCGGCGTGCGTCTCGGAGGTTCGCCGATGAACGGCTTCAGTCCGTGGCTGATCCGTGCGCCGAATCCCGACGCACCATGGCGACTGTTCTGCTTTTCCTGCGCAGGTGGCAGCGCTGCCGACTTCCTGCCGTGGCGCAGTTCCCTGGCGCCACGCATCGACGTATGTCCGGTGCAGCTTCCGGGCCGTGGGTCGCGTCTGCGCGAGGCGCCGATGCTGTCGCCGGCCGCAGTCGTCGACGCCGCGCTCGATGCCCTGCGCGAGCATCTGGATCGACCGTTCGCCTGCTTCGGTCACAGCCTCGGTGCGCTGCTCGCCTTCGAGTTCGCTCGACGTTGCCGCGCGCTCGGTCTTCGCGAGCCGAGCCGCCTCATCGTGTCCGGCTGCGGTGCGCCGTCGGTCGGGCACGCCTCCGAACCGCTGCACCTGATGGACGACCGCGCGCTGATCGCCGCGCTGCGGCGTTACAACGGCACGCCTGCCGAGGTCCTCGACAACGCCGAGCTGATGGAATGGGTGTTGCCGGTGATTCGTGCCGATTTCGCGCTCGTGGCGAACTACGCATATCGGCCGCTGCCCCCGCTCGACCTGCCGCTGACCGTGCTGTCGGGCCGCGACGACTGCCACGTCGATGCCGATATGGTGGCGGCGTGGCGCACCGAAACCACCGCCGCTTGCGACCTGCACTGGTTCGACGGCGATCATTTCTTCATCCGGCCGCGACAACACGCGGTGACGGCGCTCGTCGCGGCAGCGCTGTCCGAGGTGCGCGATGCCCAGCCGACCTGAGCGTCGCGGCGCGCGTGGCCGCGCCGCCGTCACGACAATTTCATGGGAGATACGCCGATGCATCTGATCGAACTCGAAGGCGTCGACCTGACGTTTCCACACAAGACCTGCTTTCGTCAATTCAGTACCGTCGTCGAATGGGGGCAGCGTATCGCCATCGTCGGGGACAACGGCGCGGGCAAGTCGTCGCTGCTGCGCATGTTGCGCGGCGAGCTGGCACCGAGCGAGGGCCGCGTGTCGATCGCGCCCGACACGGCGATCGGCTACGTCGCGCAGATTCAGGACGAGCGGGGCGAGTTGAGCGGAGGGCAGCGCGTCAATCATGCGCTGAGTCAGGCGATGGCCGAGGCACCTGCCCTGCTGCTGCTCGACGAACCCACCAACCACCTCGACGCTGGCAACCGTCGTTCGCTGGCGCGCATGCTGCAGAACTTCTACGGGACCATCGTGATGGTCACGCACGATCACGCGTTGATGAACGAGACCTGCGATCGCGTCTGGCACATCGGGCACGAACGCGTGGACGTGTTCGAGGGGCGTTATGCCGACTATCTCGCGGAGCAGGATCTGAAGCGCCAGGCGCTCGAGAAGCAGATGGCGGCCGTCAAGCGCGCGAAACAGGATGCGCACGAGGCCTTGATGCAGGAGCAGGAGCGTGCCGCGCATGCGCGTCAGCGCGGCATCCGCAGCATCCAGGATCGCAAGTGGGCCACGGTCAAGTCGCCGACCAAGCTCGCCCGCGGCAATACGACTGCGGGTCGAAAGCAGGCCGGGATCCGTGAGGAGCAGCGCGAGCTCGCCGACCAGCTGGCCGTCCTGCGGCTGCCCGAGGTGATCACGCCGCGCTTCCATCTCGATGGCGGCGCAAGCTCCCGGCACTGCGTGCTGCAGATCGGCGATGGTGCCGTGGGCCACGGCGGCGTGCCGGTGCTGGAGGGCATTCATCTGAGCCTGATGCATGGCGACCGGCTCGCCCTGGTGGGGCGCAACGGTTGCGGCAAGTCCACGCTCGCCCGCGCGATACTCGGCGACGAGCGGCTCCGACTGGCGGGCGAGTGGATCGCTCCGCCTGCCGACAGGATCGGCTACGTCGACCAGCATTACGACAATCTCGATCCCGATGCGACGGTGCAGGACACGCTCGCGCGTGTCGTGCCCGACTGGCCGACGACCGAGCTGCGCACGCATCTGGCATCGTTCCTGTTTCGGCAGAGCGCCTCGGTCGACGCACCGACACGCACGCTTTCGGGAGGCGAGAAGGCCCGCCTGTCGCTCGCCTGCATTGCCGCCGCTCCGCCACATCTGCTGATCCTCGACGAGTTGACCAACAACCTCGACACGACCATGCGCGGCCACATGATCGAGGTGCTGAGCGCGTATCCCGGCGCGATGCTGCTGATTTCGCACGACGAGGCCTTTCTCGACGCCGTGGGCGGCGTCGAACGACACCTGTGCGTGCCGGCGTCTGCGAGCCAGACCGGCAAGCACGTCTCGCATGCCAACTGAACGGATTTTCGAGGGAGAGCCCCTTCGCATGAATGCCTTGCCGAGTTCGCTCGAGCAGCGGGTCACGTCGATCGACGACAAGTACGCGTTGCCGCGTGGCCGCGTCTATCTTTCCGGTGTGCAGGCGCTGGCGCGCCTGCCGATGCTGCAGCGCCAGCGTGATCGGCTGGCCGGTCACTCGACCGCCGGCTTCGTGTCCGGCTACCGTGGCTCGCCGCTCGGCGGGCTCGATCAGGCCCTGTGGGCGGCCGGCACGCATCTCGAGCGTCACGATGTCGTGTTCAGGCCGGGTGTCAACGAGGATCTCGCGGCCACGGCCGTGTGGGGCTCGCAGCAGCTCGGCCTGCACGGCCCGGCGCGCTGCGACGGCGTGTTCGGCATGTGGTACGGCAAGGGGCCCGGGCTGGACCGCTCGATGGACGTGTTCAAGCACGCGAATTCCGCCGGATCCTCGGCGCTCGGCGGCGTGCTGGTGGTTGCGGGCGACGACCACGCCGCGAAATCGTCGTCGCTTGCCCATCAGTCGGAGCATGTGCTGAAGGCCGCCGGTATTCCGGTGCTGTATCCGTCCGACGTGCAGGAATACCTGGATTTCGGCGTGCACGGCTGGGCGATGAGCCGTTACTCGGGGTTGTGGGTCGGCATGAAGTGCGTGACCGACGTGGTGGAGTCGTCGGCGTCGGTGGAGATCGATCCGGAGCGTGTGCAGGTGCGCCTGCCCGACGATTTCGCGATGCCCGGCGGCGGCCTGAACATCCGCTGGCCCGATCCGCCGCTCGTGCAGGAGGCACGCATGTGCGAGCACAAGTGGCAGGCCGCGCTCGCCTACGTGCGGGCCAACCGGCTCGATCGCACCGTGATCGATTCGCCGGTGGCACGCCTCGGCATCATGACGGCGGGCAAGGCCTATCTCGACGTGCGTCAGGCACTGAGCGACCTCGGGCTCGACGAGGCGAGCTGCGCACGGATCGGCCTGCGCGTGTACAAGGTCGGCTGCGTGTGGCCGCTCGAGGCGCGCGGTGCGCGCGAGTTCGCCGACGGCCTCGACGACATCCTGGTGGTGGAAGAGAAGCGACAGATTCTCGAGTACGCACTCAAGGAGCTGCTCTATGAATGGCCCGACGCGCGGCGTCCGCGCGTGCATGGCAAGTTCGATGGTGGCGAGGAGTGGGCGACGCCGCGCGGCGTCGCCCGGCTGCCGATGCATCACGAACTGTCACCGGCCGTCATCGCTCGCGCGATCGCCACGCGGCTGCGAGGGTTCGATCTGCCCGAAACGCTGCGTGCGGGTATCGAGACGCGCATCGCGCTGATCGATGCCAAGGAGCGCGAGGCGCGCCGCCCGCGCGTGACGGCGGAGCGTCAGCCCTGGTTTTGCTCGGGCTGCCCGCACAACACCTCGACGCGCGTGCCGCAGGGTTCTCGCGCCGTGGCAGGCATCGGCTGTCATTACATGACGATGTGGATGGATCGCCGCACCGACACCTTCAGCCAGATGGGCGGCGAGGGCGCGGGCTGGATCGGCCAGGCACCGTTCAGCCTCGAGCCGCACATTTTCGCGAATCTCGGAGACGGCACCTACTTTCACTCGGGGCTGCTGGCGATCCGCGCCGCGATTGCCGCGCGCGTCAACATTACCTACAAGCTGCTCTACAACGACGCTGTGGCGATGACGGGTGGTCAGCCGGTGGACGGCACGCTGAGCGTGCCGCAGATCGTGCGGCAGCTTTGCGCCGAGGGCGCGGCGCGAGTCGTGGTGGTCAGCGACGAGCCGGAAAAATACGGTGCATCCGGCGCCCGGCTGCCCGACGGCGTGACGGTTCATCATCGCGACACGCTCGATGCCGTGCAGGTCATGCTGCGCGATACCGAGGGCACCACGGTGCTCGTCTACGACCAGACCTGCGCAACCGAGAAGCGCCGACGCAGGAAACGCGGTACCTACCCTGATCCGGCACGGCGTGTTTTCATCAACGATGCCGTTTGCGAGGGCTGCGGCGACTGTTCCAGCGTGTCCAACTGTCTGTCGATCGAGCCGCTGGAGACACCGTTCGGCACCAGGCGGCGCATCAACCAGTCGTCGTGCAACAAGGATTTCTCGTGCGTGAACGGCTTCTGCCCGAGCTTCGTCACTGCCGAGGGCGCACAGCCGAGGCGGCCCCGCGCAGGCGCCGGTGCCGGGGCGGTCGATTTCGGCGCGCTGCCCGAGCCCGCCCTGCCGCCGCTCGGGCGCGCGTACGGCATCGTGGTGTGCGGTGTGGGCGGCACGGGCGTGGTGACGATTGGCAACCTGCTCGGCATGGCCGCGCACATCGAGGGCAGGGGCGTGAGCGTGCTCGACGTGACCGGCCTCTCGCAGAAGGGCGGTGCCGTGTCGAGTCATGTCCAGATCGCTGCCTCTGCCGATCGCCTGCATGCCACCCGTATTCCGCTGGGCCAGGCGGATCTGCTGCTTGGCTGCGACCTGCTCGTGGCCGCATCGACCGAGATGCTGAGCCGGGTACGGCGCGACGCGACGCGTGCCGCGATCAACAGCGCGCATGTGCCGACCGCCGATTTCATCCGCGATCCGGACTGGCACTTTCCCGGCGCGTCGAGCGAGCAGGACCTTTGCCGCGCCCTGGGCACCGGCTGCGAATTCGTCGATGCCCAGCGGGCAGCCACCGTGCTGTTCGGCGACGCGATCCATGCCAATACCCTTCTGACAGGCTTCGCCTGGCAGAAGGGCTGGATCCCGCTGCGTCACGCATCGCTGATGCAGGCGATCGATTTGAACGGGGCCTCGGTCGGTAGCAATCGACTCGCGTTCGAGTGGGGGCGTTGTCTGGCGGAGCACGGCATCGCGGTGCTCGACGGGGTGGCCGCCGATGTCGCAGGGCCGGCGGCCGCACTGGCGCAGCCGAGGCAGGGGCGGCTCGAGCTCGATGCACTGATCGTCGAGGGGGAGGCCTGGCTCGAGGCGTATCAGGATCGCGCCTATGCACGGCGCTACCGCGAGCTCGTGGCGCGCGTGCGGGATGCCGAGCGGCGGGTCGCACCGGCGTCCGCGCCGGAACTGACCGAGGTCGTGGCGCGCAATCTCGCGCGACTGATGGCCTACAAGGATGAATATGAAGTCGCGCGGCTCTACGCCGATCCCGCCTATCTCGACAAGCTGCGGGCGCAGTTCGAGGGCGAGCCGGGGCGGGACTACCGGCTTCGCTTCCATCTCGCGCCGCCCGGCTGGGCGCGCGCACGCGGCGCCCAGCGGCCCGCGAAGCGTGGCTACGGCGCCTGGATGCTGCCGGTGTTCCGGGTGCTGACCCGATGCCGCCGCCTGCGCGGCACGCGCTGGGACGTGTTCGGCTACACGACGGAGCGCAGGATGGAGCGCCAGCTCGTCGAGGAGTACTGCGCGCTGCTTGATCGCCTGTGCCTCACGCTCGACGCGACCAATCGTGCGCGGGCGATCGACCTTGCCCGTGTCGCCGACGGCATCCGCGGGTTCGGGCCGCTGAAAGCGGCCAGCGTCGAGAAGGCGCGCGGCGCATGGCGCGAGATGGAGGCGCGCCACCAGCCGGACGACGCGACCGTCGAGGCGCGGCCGGACGCGCGGCTGCGCGAGCCGATGGAAGTGGCGTGACGCGCTGGCGCTGCGTCGTGCGCGTCGCTCGCCGGTCGATCGGACTTCAGCCCGGCGCAGCGATCTCGCGCGCCAATCCGCCGAGCCGCGCGATCGCGCCGTCGAGCGCCGCGCTCCAGCGATAGCCGGCATTGACGCGCAGGCAGTCGTCGAATGCGCCGTTCACGCCGAACAGATGCCCCGGCGCGATGCCGATGCCCTCGGCCCGGGCCCGCTCGAACAGCACGCGCGTGCTGAACGTGCGGGCCCCGTGCGCGGGCAGTTTCACCCACAGCACGAAGCCGCCCTCGGGCCGGCTCACCTCGGTGCCGGCCGGGAAGTGCCGCAGGATCGCCGCGCGCAGGCTGGCCTGCTGTGCCTGCAGCGCGGCCTTGAGCCGGCGCAGGTGCAGCGCGTAGCCGCCGCTCGCCAGCATCTCGGCCACGGCGGCCTGCTGCAGTTCGGCCGTGCCCATGCTGGTGGTGAACTTCAGCGCCTTGACCTTCTCGGTGTAGCGGCCGGCCGCGATCCAGCCGAGCCGCAGCCCCGGGCACAGGCTCTTCGAGAAGCCCGCGCACAGCAGCACGTTGCCGCCGGGGTCGAACGCGCGCACCGGCAGCGGCCGCGTCTCGCCGAAGCAGAGGTCGCCGAAGATGTCGTCCTCGATCAGCGGCACGTCGTGCTCGGCCAGCAGCGCCACGAGCGCGCGCTTGGCCGCGTCGGGCGCCACGCTGCCCACCGGGTTGTGGCCGTTCGCGATCGTCACCACGGCCTTCACGGGCGCGCGGCCGAGCGCGTCGGCGAGCGCGGCGAGATCGATGCCTTGCCCCGGCGTGCACGCGACCGGCAGCGGCACGAGTTCGAGCGCGCGCAGCATCTGCAGCATTCCGAAGTAGCTCGGCGATTCGACCGCCACCACGTCGCCGGGGCGCGTGGTGGCGCGCAGCGCGAGGTTCAGCGCTTCCACGCAGCCGTTCGTGACGATCAGCTCGTCGGGATCGAGTTCGCAGCGGTATTGCATCGCGTGGCGCGCGATCTCGCCGCGCAGCGCGGGGTGGCCGGTGCCGCGCACGTAGGCGCCGAGCAGGTCGCGATCGCGGTAGGCGAGGCGGCGCATCAGCACGCCGAAGCGCTCGACCGGGTACAGCGACGGCTCGCCGGCCGCCAGGTCGAGCTGGAATTCGCAGGGCGCGCCGACCATCGCCAGATGGTCGCGCGCCTGGGCATCGAGCTCGGGCACCGCGCCGGCCCAGCGTGCGGGGCGTGTCGTGGCGCCGTGGCTCGCGCCGCGCCTGCCGCCCGGCTTGCCCTTCGCGGGCGCCGGCGGCGCGGACACGTAGTAGCCCGAACGGGGCCGCGCATGGATCGCGCCGCTCGCCTCGAGCCAGCGCAGCGCCTGCAGCGCGGTGGTCAGGCTCACGCGGTGCTGCGCGGCCAGCAGGCGCACCGACGGCAGGCGGCTGCCCTCGGGCAGCGCGGCCTGCTCGATGGCGTCGCGCAGTTGCTGGCCGAGCCGCTGGTATTGCGGCAGGGTGGGTTGACGGTCCGGCATGGAAGGGGGCTCGCGGGCAAATCTGTTATGTAACAGATTCCCCGCTGTTGTGCCTAGGCCGGGCGCCGCGGCGATGCCACGATGGGCCTCCCTCCACATCGCATCGCTCCGCAGGAAACCGCCCCATGAAAGCCGACAATTTCTCGCTGTCCGACTACTTCCGCCGCATCGGCCACGATGGCCCGGCCACGGCGAGCGCCGCCACGCTGGCCGCCGTGATGCGCTGTCAGCTGTTCACGGTGCCGTTCGAGAATCTCGACGTGCAGGCACGCCGCCACGTGTCGCTGGTGCCCGAGGAAATCGTCTCGAAGATCGTGACGCTGCGGCGCGGCGGCTACTGCTACGAGGTGAACGGGCTGTTCGCGATGGCGCTGGAGGCGCTCGGCATTCCTTACCGCTTCGTGGCGGCGCGGCCGATGTTCTACCCGGTGCGCCGCCCGAAGACGCACATGGCCGTGATCGCGACGGTGGACGGCGCCGACTGGCTCTGCGATCTCGGCTTCGGCAGCTACGGCATCCGCGCGCCGATGCGGCTCGATCGCACCGGCGAGGCGATCGTGCAGGACGTGGACACCTTCATGCTGACCCGTCAGGACGGCCCGAGCGGCCCGGAATATCTGGTCCGTGCGAAGGTGGACGGCGAGTGGGCGAACCAGTACGGGTTCGATCTCGTGCCGCAGGAATGGATCGATTTCGCGCCGGCCAATCACCTGAACTCGACGCATCCGGACGCGGTGTTCGTGCAGCGGCTCGTGGTGGTGCTGCACGACGCGCGTGGCCGTCGCATCCTGTCCGGCGATTCGCTGAAGACGGTGGCCGATGGCGTCACCACGCAGCGCACGCTGCCGGCCTGCGAGGTGCCGGTGGTGCTGCGGCGGGATTTCGGGCTGACGGCGGCGTGAAGCCGTGGCGCGGCAGGGCGGCGCGCGGGCCTCAGCCCCCGTGCCCGTCCTGCTTCGGCGCGAACAGCGCGTCGAGCGGCCAGCCGTGCTTGACGAACGGCGTGCGGATGATCACGTAGCTGAAGTAGCGCTCGATGCCGATCTCGCGGTCGAGCAGGCTCTCGATCACGCTCTGGTAGTGATGCACGCTGCGCGTGACGAACTTCAGCAGATAGTCGTAGCCGCCGCTCGCCACGTGGCATTCCACGATCTCGTCCACGGGGCGGATCGCGGCCTCGAAGCGCGCGAAATCCTCGCGGCGGTGGTCGGCGAGCGTCACCTCGGTGAACACGATCTGCACGTCGCCGAGCTTTTCCACCTGGATCTGCGCGCCGTAGCCGGCGATGTAGCCGGCCTTCTCGAGCCGCTTCACGCGCGTGAGGCACGGGCTCGGCGACAGATCCACGGCCTCGGCCAGTTCCACGTTGGTCATGCGCCCCTTCTTCTGCAGATGCGAGAGGATGCGCAGGTCGATACGGTCCAGTTTGCCGTGGCCGGAAGGAATCATCGTGAGTGTGCGGAGGAAGGCGTCGCGGGGCCCCGAAGGGCGCCCGGCGATGGTAGCACGCGCGCGGCGGGCCGCCGCGCGCCCGTGAGGCGCCGGCTCAGGCGAGCGCGGCGCGCACCTCGCGATCCTCGAGCACGTCGTCGAGGGTGCGCTTCAGGCGCGTGAACAACTGCTCGAATTCGGCCTCGCCGTAGCACAGCGCCGGCGCGAAGCCGAGGATGTTGTCGCCGAACGCGCGGAACACGAGCCGGTTGCGATAGGCGGCGGCCGCGATGCGCTCCGAGAGCTTCAGCGCCGGATCGAAGCGCGCGCGCGTGGCCTTGTTCGCCACCAGTTCGAGCGCGCCGAGCAGGCCGCGATGGCGCGAGTCGCCGGCGAGCGGGTGCGCGAGCAGGGCGTCGAGCCCGGCCGCGAAGCGCGGCGCCTGGGCCTGGCCGTTCGCGAGCAGGCCGCCCTCGTGATAGAGGCGCAGCACCTCGAGCGCGATCGCGGCGCTGACCGGGTGCGCCGAGTAGGTCTGGCCGTGGCCCACGATCGCGGTGTCCGCCGCGTCGCCGGCGATGCCCTGATAGACGGCGTCCGACATCAGCACCGCGCCCATCGGCGCGTAGCCGGCGGTGAGCCCCTTGGCCAGCGTCATCAGGTCCGGCTCGACCTGCTCGGCCTCGCAGGCGAACAGCGGGCCGGTGCGACCGAAGCCGGTGATCACCTCGTCGGCCACGAACAGCACGTCGAGGCGCCGGCAGGCGTCGCGCATCGCCTTGAGCCAGCCGCGCGGCGGCACGATCACGCCGCCCGAGCCCTGGATCGGTTCGCAGAAGAAGGCGGCCACGTTCCCGGCGCCGAGCTCGGCCACCTTCGCCTCGAGCGCGGCCACCGAGGCGGCGATCAGCGCGGCGTCGTCGGCGCCCTGCTCGTGGCGGTACGCGTACGGCGAGGGGAGGTGGTGCTGGGTCGGCAGCGGCAGGTCGAAATGGCGGTGGAACGCGGGCAGCGCGGTCAGGCCCGCGCCGATCGACGAGGAGCCGTGATAGCCGCGTTCGAGCGCGATCATCTGCTTCTTCGACGGGCGGCCGGTGGCGTTGTAGTAGTGCGTGATGAAGCGCACGGCCGAATCGATCGCGTCCGAGCCGCCGAGCGTGAAGTACACGTGCTGCAGCGAGGCCGGCGCGAGCCCGACCAGCGTCTGCGCCAGCTCGATGGCCGGCTCCGACGAGAAGTGGAAGTAGGTGGTGGCGTAGGGCAGGCGCGTCATCTGGCGCGTGGCGGCTTCCACGATGCTCGGCTGGCCGTAGCCGACGTTCACGCACCAGAGCCCCGAGAACGCGTCGAGCAGCTCGTTGCCGTCGATGTCGCGCAGGTAGGCGCCGTGGCCCGAATCGAGCACGGTGGTGCCGCGCGCCTCGTGCGCGCGGTAGTTGATGACGGGGTGGATCAGGTGCCGGCGGTCGGCGTCGATGAGCGGCGAGCTGGACATGGTGGGAATCCCCTGGAAGTCGGTCGGCGGGCGCGTGCGCGTGCGCGGGCACGCCGCCCTGCCACGATGGTAGCCAGACGAATTGCCGGGCGGGTGGGGAAATCGCGCGGGGAAACGACAGGAAATGCCGTTGGCGATCGGGTTTCCGGTATCTTGTGCCGGGTTCAGATCCGGACCGACGAGGCTTGCTTGAAAAAGACGATCGTATTGCTGGCCTGCCTGTGGCTGCCATTGGGCGCCCGGGCCGAAACCTGCGCCGACGGCGGCACCGTGTATGGTGAGCTGGCCTGCACCGAGCAGGCGCTGGCAGCCTCGAAGCAGGAACTGAACGCGCTGTACCGCAAGTTGTATGCCGGCACGCAGTACAAGCACGAATTCGAGCAGGCGCAGAAGGCCTGGCTCGTCTATCGCGACGGGCAGTGCAACGGCTATGTGGCGGCCGAAGCCGCGCAGGCGCAGGGCGAGGGGCCGGGCCTGATCGTCGCCGATTGCCTCGCCACGCTCACGCGCGAGCGCGTGGCCTATCTGAAAACGTTGCGCTAGGCGCCGATATCACGCGCCGTAAAGCTCCACGCGATTGCGGCCGCGCGCCTTGGCCAGGTACAGCGCCTTGTCGCAGCGCGTGAGCACCTGGTCGACGCCGAGGTCGGCCGGCGTCATGCGGTCCACGCCGATGCTGACCGTCAGTTCCACGAAGCGATTCTCCACCGCGAGCGGCGCCGCGCTCACGCGACGCTGCAGGCGCCGCCCGAAGCCCACCGCGGCGTCCACGCCGAGCCCCGGCAGCACCACCGCGAACTCCTCGCCGCCGATGCGGCCCACGATGTCGGCGCTGCGCGCCTCCTGCCGCAGCAGCTGCGCGAAGTGGCGCAGCGCGCGATCGCCGAGCGCGTGGCCCCAGCGGTCGTTGAGCGACTTGAAGTGATCGAGGTCGAGCATCAGCACGGCCGCCTCGCCGTTGCCGGCCTGGCGCAGCCGGGCGAACACCGCAGCGCTCTGGCTCATGAAGTCGCGCCGGTTGGCGAGCTCGGTCAGGTGATCGACGGTGGCGAGCGCATGCAGTTCGGCCTCGATGCGCTTGCGCTCGGTGGTGTCGGTGATGAAGCCGTGCCACAGCGTGCCGCCGTCGGGCGTGCGCTGCGGGCGCGCCTCGCCGTGGCGCCAGCGCAGCCCCTGGCGCGGCAGCCGCACGCGGAATTCGAGCCGCCACGGCGTCAGCTGCGCCGCGGATTCGCGCAGCGTCTGGCGGTAGGTGGCGAGGTCGCGGCCGTCGATGCGCGCTTCCAGCGGCGCCGCGCTCGCGGCCACGTCGCCGGCCTGCAGCTCGTAGATCTGCTCGATACCGCGGCTCGCGTAGCTGAAGAAGCGCTTGCCGCGCGCCGTCTCGCGATACTGGAACACCAGCCCGTCCACCTCGTCGGTCAGGTTCGTGATCAGGTCGATGTTGTGCTGCAGCCGCGCGGCCGCCTCGCGCTGCGCGGTGATGTCGGTGGTGGTGCCCACCATGCGCAGCGCGCGACCCGCCGCGTCGTGGCTCACCGCCTTGCCGCGGCTGCAGATCCACTTGTAGCTGCCGTCCTTGCAGCGGATCCGGTGCTCCACCTCGTAGCGCTCGGTATCGCCGTCGAAGTGCGCGCGCATGGCCGCCTGCACGTAGGCGCGGTCGTCGGGGTGCAGGCGATCCACGGCGTCCTCGATGCGGTCGCCGAGCTCGTGCGGCGCGTAGCCGAGGATCGCCTTCCACTCGGCCGAGTAGCGGATCGCGCCGCTCACCACGTCGCGATCCCAGATGCCGGTGCCGCTGCCGGTCAGTGCGAGCGCGACGAGGTCGTGATCGTGGCCGCTTGCGTGGTCGATGCGCCGCGGCGTGGTGGCATCGCTGCCGTTGCCGGCATCGTTCGCGGCCGAAGGCGTGGGCGGGGCGTGATGCATGACGCGCCCGGCATCGTGCATCGTGCCGGCCAGCGCGTGGTCGAGCGCCGGGCCGGCCAGCGCGGCGAGATCGTCGAGGAACGTGCAGGCCTCGGCGTCGAGCGCGGGCGCATCGAACAGGAACAACGTGGCGAGATGCTCGCCGTCGCCCGCGCGCAGCGCACGGGCGGTCCAGCCACGACCGCTGTCGGGATCGCAGACGGCGGCCTGCGCCGGCACGATCGAGCCGATCTGCGCCGCGAACGGATCGGCCGGCACGGCTACCGCGGGCGCCGCACCCGCGCCGACCCCGGCCAGCAACACCCGGCCGAGCGCGGTCGCGCTCACGATCAGCGCGGACTCGACACCGAGGCGTGCGCACGCGAGGCGCAACAGCGCGGCGCATTCGGGATGGGCCGGCCGAGGTTCCGTGGAGGCGACCCGGGGCGCGCCGGTGTCGGGATTGAGCATACGAATGAGGATCGAAAGCGGTGGGACGCAGCGGTGACCGCGTGGCGCGTCGGCAGGCCTGCGGCCCCATGATAGATCGGTTTCGTGGCGTTCAAGCAAACTTGCGGCGCGGGCTGGCGGCACCGTGAGCGATGCCGAATCGATTGATTGCGCACGCAACGAGGTGGGTTCGACATGAAGCGGAGCGCAGTGCAATGGCCGGAAGGGAATCTCGTTTTCAAGTCCTCGCCGATTGGCGTGGATGAAAGGAGCGCGAATGCGGAGGTGGATGCGATTCATCGCGCCATTCGAATGTCGGCCGAATCGGCATGAACCGAATTTTCACAAATGCCGATTCGGTTCGATCGGCAATCGCTCGACAACCCAGCAGCGACGCGGTTTCGTGCGGCAAGCGAGCCTGGAAAAACGCCCGACCGATTGGTGAATATGTCGGGTTTGGATCTCCGAATGCGTTTTCAACTGGCGAACGCCGTTTCGTCGTTCCGGATTGGCAGGATCGTGACGATGGCGCTGGCCGTCTTGAATCTCCATTCTCGGCATTCGATTATCTCCAGGTTGACGCTGCGGCTTGATGCGCGTGAAATACGCTCGCCTCGCAGGCGGGGCATGTTCGAGTTGCCGTGGCGCAACACCCGTGCCGACAGGTCGGGGGAGGATCCCGCATGCAGTGCTGGCCGCGTCAGGCGCTGACGATCGATCTGTCGAACGGCGCCGACGGCAACGGCGCGCCGATCGTCATGTCGTGGGGCGTGCCGAGTTTCGACGCCTCGACCCGTGCCATGTCGATCCGGCTGCAGAGCGGCAAGACCCCGGTGTTTCACGGCTTCCGCACGATCCCCGATCCCGACGCCGACGGCCACGAAAACGTTTTCGTCGGACCGAACGCCTTCATTCCCCCAAACGGCAATGGCGGTTATGGCACCGACGGCCGCGCGATTCGTGGTCAGGATCGCTGCCGGCGACATGATCACGGGAGCATGGATCGGATGAAGTCGATGAAACGCTGGCTGGCCGCGACCGCGGTGCTCGGATGCAGTATCGAACCCGCCGTGCTGGCCGCGACGGGCGATCCCTACGCCTTTGGCGAATTCCAGAAGCGCTTCGGCGGGCACACGTCGTTCGTCTGCACGGCGCCCGGCGGCGCGACGCTGAACCTCGGCGTGGACGTGCCCGCCGCCACCGATCCGCAGATCCGTGCGCTGCCGCACGAACGATGGAACCGCGTGCTGTCCGTCTATCTGTCCGACGAAAGGCGCGGCAGCGACGACGCGGCCGGCGCGGTGGATGCCTCATGGGGCGAACCGAGCTTCGATGCGACGCAGCGCTTCATGTCGGTGCGGCTGCATACCGGCAGGACGCTCGTGTTCCGGCGCTTCGGCGAGATCCCGGCGCATGCGAGCGACGAGCGGCATTTCGATCGCCGCTCCTTCTTCGAACTCGTGATCGACGGCACGCGCAGGCTGTCGTGCGCGCAGCGCTACGACGCCTTGTGAATTCGTCTGTTCAATGGCGGGGTCGATGCCGCGCCCGGCGGCGGATCCCGATATGGAACCGATTTGTGTCGGACGCGTCGATTCGCTTCAAGAAAATCCGTCACGCGCCGATATCAAGAAAGCGTCAACCTTTCCGATATCGCCCGTGTCCGATGAAGCCTCGATTGTGAAGCGTCTGCATACGCTGCTCGATACCGTTCGTCACAACGAGCGGGTGCTGCAACGCTTCCAGCATATCGAACTGCGGATCGTCAGCGCGCCGGACTTCTCGTCGTTCTACGACATGCTGGCGCAGGATTTCGCACAGGCCTTCGATCTGCCGTTCGTGTCGCTGTGGCTGAACGAGGATCTGCCACTGATCCGCGAGATGCTCGACGGCCTGTCGCGTTCCGCGCTCGGCGACGGCATGCTGCACCGGGGCGGCCTCGAGGCCGTGACCGCCGCGATTCCCGGCGGCGGCGGCGGTCCCTGGCTCGGTCTCGGCGCGCAGCTCGGCGCGGCCGCCTGCACCGCGTTCTTCGACGAGGCCGAGATTCCCGTGAGCGTGGCCGTGCTGCCGCTGTTCGACGGCGAGGCGGTGAGCGGCTACCTGTGCCTCGGCAGCCACGACCCGGAACGCTTCACCGACGGCAAGGCCACCGATCTGCTCGAACGCTTCGCGACCTTCGTGGGTGCCGGCGTGGTGAACGTCGCGCATCGCGAGCAGATCTCGCGCCACGGCCTGACCGACTCGCTGACCAACCTGCCGAACCGCCGCTATTTCGACACGCGCCTGCACGAGGAGGTCGAACGGTCGACCGAGGCGAAGACGTCGATGGCCTGCCTGTTCATCGACGCCGACCACTTCAAGCAGATCAACGACCGCTACGGCCATCTGGTGGGCGACCGCGTGCTGGCCGCGATCGGCGCGTGCATCCGCAGCGCGGTGCGCCAGACCGATACGGTGGCGCGCTACGGCGGCGAGGAATTCATCGTGCTGGTGCGCGGCGACGCGGCGCTCGCGTGGACCGTGGCCGAGCGCATCCGCTCGGCGGTGGAGGCGCTGGTGGTGGTGGATTCGGACGGCAACCCGGTGCAGGTGACGGTGTCGATCGGCGTGGCCGCCTGCAACATGGACCAGATTCCGCACGAGGAGGGCGGCGCCGGCCGCCTGCTGGTGGAGAGCGCCGATCATGCGCTCTACGTGGCCAAGCACGGCGGCCGCAACCGCGTGGCCGTGCACCGGCTCGACATGGAATAGCGGCGGCTCAGCGGATCCCGAGCAGATCCGCGCCCTTGTTCGGCGAGCGATACACGTATTGATAGAGATCGGCGTCGCGCTCCACGCCGAGCTTCTGCATGGCCTTGATCTTCTGCGCGCTGATGGTCTGCTTGGTGCGATGCAGCCGCTCCGCGATCTCGGTGATCGACAGCCCGGACACGTACAGCCGCAGCACCTCGAGCTCGCTCTTGGTGAGCTTGTCGTTGCGGCTGCCGCCGCGCAGGCTGCGGATCGTGCGATCCACGCTCGGCGAGAAATATTCGGCGCCGCTGCGCGCGGCGTAGATGGCCGAGATCAGGTGCCCCACGTCGTCGGTCTTGCTGACGATCGACTTGATGCCGAGCTTCACGAGCTCGTCGGTCAGCGAAATGCCGTTCAGCGCCGTGAACACGATGATCGGCAACTCGGGGAAATGCGAGCGCAGATAGGCCAGCATCGTGAGCCCGTCGTTGTACTTGCCGTCCGGCATCATGAAGTCGGTGACCAGCAGGTCGCACCTGTCCTGAATCAGCAAATTGACGATCTCGGTAGAATTGCAGGCCATCCCGACCAGGCGAACGGAGCGCAGATCGTGCAACGCCGCCTCGATGCCGGCCAGCACGAGCGGATGATCGTCCGCGATCAGAACGTTGAACGGTGTGGGTGTCATGGGTCTCTCCGCGTGTGGAACGAGTGGTCGAGATGAATTTAGCGACGAGTCCGGTGCTTGAATATCTGACTTGTCCTATTTTTTGATGCGATTCCGAGAAACAAGCTTATTCATCCGGTGGTGTTTCGCATCGTGCGATGCACCTGACCGTTCGGCGCGATGGCGCGTTGCAAGGCCGGTTGCCCCCTGCCGCGCGCGGTCTCGGCCATTGGCGAGCGCGCATTCGCGACGGCCCGCGCGGCCGCTCGCCAAGAAAAATTCCGATTTTCCTTCCGGATATTCCCCTGTTCGGGCGATGTTCCCGTATGCTGGGAAGCTTTCGATTATATTACATTCCGGAGGCCGAATGCCGCATGACGTCAGTCTGATTGCCTTGCTCGCGGCCGGGTTCGCGCTCGCGATGCTGTTCGGCTACCTCGCCTCGCTCGTGAAGATGCCGCCGCTGGTCGGCTATTTGCTGGCCGGCATCGTGATCGGCCCGGGCACGCCGGGTTTCGTGGCCGACCTCGCGCTCGCCCAGCAACTGGCCGAGATCGGCGTGATGCTGCTGATGTTCGGCGTGGGGCTGCATTTCTCGCTCGGCGATCTGCTCGCGGTGCGCAAGATCGCGCTGCCCGGCGCGGTGGTGCAGATCGGCGTGGCCACCGTGCTCGGCGGCGGGCTCGCGCTGGCCTGGGGCTGGAGCCTCGGCGCGGCGCTGGTGTTCGGGCTGGCGCTGTCGGTGGCGAGCACCGTGGTGCTGCTGCGCGCGCTCGAAGGGCGCGGCCAGGTCGAGACCGTGAACGGCCGCATCGCGGTGGGCTGGCTGGTGGTCGAGGATCTCGTGATGGTGCTCGTGCTGGTGCTGCTGCCGGCGCTCGCCGGGCTGCTGGGCGGCCATGCCGCGGCGGCGGGCGGCAGCCTGTGGGGCGCGCTCGGTATCACGCTGCTGAAGGTGGCCGCGTTCGTGGCGCTGATGCTGGTGGTGGGCAAGCGGGTGTTCCCGCGCATCCTGTGGCTGGTCGCGCGAACCGGCTCGCGCGAGCTGTTCACGCTCTGCATGATCGCCGCTGCGGTGGGCGTGGCGTTCGGCGCGGCCAAGCTGTTCGACGTGTCGTTCGCGCTCGGCGCATTCTTCGCCGGCATGATGATGCGCGAATCCGAATTCAGCCGCCGCGCCGCGGACGAAACGCTACCGTTGCGCGACGCCTTCTCGGTGCTGTTTTTCATCTCGGTGGGCATGCTGTTCGATCCGCGCATCCTGATCGAGCAGCCGCTGCACGTGCTCGAGGTGGCGCTGATCGTGGTGGTGGGAAAGACGCTCGCGGCCGTCGCGCTGGTGCTGGCGTTCCGCTATCCGCTCAACACCGCGCTGACGGTCGGCGCGGGCCTCGCGCAGATCGGCGAGTTCTCGTTCATCCTCGCCGGCCTCGGGCGTTCGCTCGGGCTACTGTCGGGCGAGGGGCAGAGCCTGATCCTGGCCGTCGCGCTGATCTCGATCGCGGCCAACTCGCTGCTGTTCGCCGCGATCGAGCCCGCGCTGGTGTGGATTCGCAGGCACTCGGCCTTCGCGCGCCGGCTCGAATCGCGCGACGACCCGCTCGCCGCGCTGCCGATGTCCACGCCGCAGACGCATCTGACCGGGCAGGTGGTGATCGTCGGCTACGGCCGCGTGGGCGCGCGCATCGCGCTCGCGCTCGACGAGCGCGGCATCGCCTACGTGGTGGTGGAGCAGAACCGCGAGACGGTGGAGAAGCTGCGCGAGCAGGGCGTGGCGGCCGTGAGCGGCGACGCGATCGAGCCGGTGGTGCTGGTGCAGGCGCACATCGCGCGAGCCGGCATGCTGGTGGTGACCTTGCCCGATACCTTCGACGTGCGCCAGATCGTGGAGATCTCGCGCACGCTGAACCCCGGCATCGAGATCGCGCTGTGCACGCACAGCGGCGACGAGGCCGCGCTGCTGACCAGCGAGGGCGTGGGCACGGTGTTCATCAGCGAGACGGAGCTGGCGCGCGGGATGACCGAGCACGTGCTCGCGCGAATGGGGGCGGGGGCTGAGAGGGCCGTGGCGGCGCATTGAGCGGGCGCCACTGCACGGCGGTCGAAAGGGGGGCGAGACGGAGGCAGCGGCGTGAATCGCGGCGCTTTTTTTATGCCGCCGGGTTTCGCGCCCGGATCAGGAGCGCGAGGTGGATTTGCTCCACGCCGCAGCCTCGGCGGCAAGCGGCCTGGGCGGTGCCTTCGGCTTCGCCGCCTCCACCGGTGCATCGGGCGGCACCCCGAGCAGTTGCAGCGTGCCGCCCATCACCGACGAGAACACCGGGCCGGCCACCGTACCGCCGTAATAGCCGCGACCGCCCGGTTCGTCGATCATCACGGCCACGATCACGCGCGGCGCGCTCATCGGGGCCATGCCCGCGAACAGCGCGCGGTACTTGCCCTGCGCATAGGACGCCCCTACCTGCTTGCGCGCGGTGCCGGTCTTGCCACCGATCCGGTAGCCGTCCACCCGCGCGGCGCGGCCGGTGCCGCCTTCGCCCACCGCCATCTCGAGCATCGAGCGGATCGCCGCCGCGGTTTCGGGGCGCGTCACACGATGCGGCTCACGCACCGCAGTATCGTCGCGCAGCAGCCGCACCGGCCGGATCGTGCCGTCGCCGGCATAGGCCGTGTACATCTGCGCGATCTGCAGCAGCGACATCGACAGCCCGTAACCGTAAGCCATCGTGGCCTGCTCGATCGGCCGCCAGCGCTGCCACGGGCGCAGGCGTCCCGAGGCCACGCCGGGGAAAGTGAGGTCGGGCGCGTGACCGATGCCGTATTCCTGGTACTTGTCCCAGATCGTTTCGGCCGGCAGGTTCAGCGCGAGCTTGGCGAGCGCCACGTTGCTCGATTTCTGCAGCGCCTGCGAGACTGTCAGCACACCGTGATTCGAGGTGTCGTGGATCACGGCCGGGCCGATCTTCCAGGTGCCGGGCGTGGTGTCGACGATCGACTGCGGACGCACCTTGCCCGCGTCGATCGACAGCGCCACCACCAGGGGCTTGACCGTGGAGCCCGGCTCGAAGGTGTCGATCACGGCGCGGTTGCGCAGTTGCGCGCCGGTCAGGCGGCTGCGGTCGTTCGGATCGAAGGTGGGGTAATTGGCGAGCGCCAGGATCTCGCCGTCGTGCGCGTCGAGCACCACCACGCTGCCGGCCTGCGCGTGGTTCGCCAGCACGGCCGCCTTCAGTTGCGCATAGGCGAGCTGCTGCACGCGCCGGTCGATCGTGAGCGCCACGGTGGCGCCGTGCTGCGCCGGCACCTGCGGGCGCGTGTCGGAAATGATGCGGCCGAGCCGGTCGCGGATCACCTCGCGCTGGCCCGCCGTGCCGAGCAACTGCGCGTTCGCGGCGAGTTCGACGCCTTCCTGGCCGCGATCCTCGACGTTGGTGAAGCCCACCACATGCGCGGCCGATTCGCCCTCGGGGTAGAAGCGCTTCGAATCGGCGATCTGCGTGATGCCGTCGAGGCCGAGCTTGTCGATGCGCGCGGCGGTGTCGGGATCGACCTGGCGCTTGAGCAGCACGAACTGCTTGCCGCTCGCGAGCCGCCGGCGCAGTTCGGCCTCGGGCATGTCGAGCAGCCGGGCGAGCGGGCCGGCGGCGGCCGTGTCGACCTGCTTCGGATAGGCCCAGATTTCGTGGCTGGTCAGGCTGACGGCGAGCATCGCGCCGTTGCGGTCGACGATCCGGCCGCGCATCGCGTCGAGTTCGATGGTGCGCTGGTAGCGCTTCTCGCCCTGGACCAGATAGAAGTCCTGATTCGCCACCTGTACCCAGAAGGCGCGCGCGATCAGTGCCGCGAAGGCCAGGAAGATCAGGATCAGGACGAACTTCGAGCGCCACATGGGCAGGCTCGACCCGAGCATCGGGCTGCGCGCGACGGCGAGATACGGGTCGGCACGTGTCGTCTTGTTTCGCTGAGACATGAAGGATGCGCTTCGCCTGACGTGGAAGTGAAAGAAATGATAGGCGAATTGTAATGAAAGTCGAAGTCCGCCGCGACCTGACCGATCGGGCCATGTCGTTCGGACGACTGGAACGGTTGCGTCGGCATGCGCAGAATGGTCGTCACGCCGGGCGATAAGGTCGGGCGAGCCGCCCGGCTCGGAGGACGGGCGGAGCAGGTGCCGCGCCAGACGGGGGCCTTGTCGGGCGGCGCAAGGGCGGCGGTGAACGGAACACGCTTTCGCGATGGACGATCGTGGCGCCTCGCACCGCCACCGCGGCCGCCGCGGCCAGGGTCAGTCGATGCCGTGGAATACCGCGTCCTCGGGGCCGAGATGAACGGGCGCGCGCCAGGTCGCGTCGCGCATCGAGTGCTGCACGAGGTGATCCACGCCGAGCAGCACGGCGAAGATCGCCATCCGGATCGGGATGCCGTTGTCGGTCTGGCGGAAGATCGCGAGCCGCGGGTCGCGGTTCAGGTCCACGGACAGGTCGTTCGCGCCGGGTCGGCTGTCGCGCGGCAGCGGGTGCATGATCAGCGTGTCGGGCTTGCACGCGGTGTCGACCAGCGCCTGGTTGATCTGGAAGTCGGGGGTGTAGCCCTCGAAGGATTCGTCGGTGAATCGCTCCTTCTGGATCCGCGTGGCGTACACCACGTCGGCGCCGGCCAGGCCCCTCGAGAGATCGGAGGTTTCCTCGATCACGTGGCCGTTCTTCGAGATCTGCTCGACGATGTAGCGCGGCATCTCGAGCGTGGGCGGCGCCACCAGCGTGAAGCGGATGCCGCGATACAGCGCCAGCAGCTTGGCCAGCGAATGCACGGTGCGGCCGTACTTGAGGTCGCCCACGAAGACGATGTGCGAGCCGTCCACGATCTTGCCGAGCCGGGAGAACTCGCGCTGGATCGTGTAGAGGTCGAGGAGCGCCTGGCTCGGATGCTCGCCGGGGCCGTCGCCGCCGTTGATCACCGGCAGGTTGATCGCGCGCGCGAATTCGGCCACCGAGCCCTGCTCGGGGTGGCGGATCACGAGCGCGTCCACGTAGCCGGCCATCACGCGGCTCGTGTCGTGGATCGATTCGCCCTTGGCCATCGACGAGAAGGTGAAGCCGGTGGTGTCGCACACCGAGCCGCCGAGCCGGCAGAATGCCGCGCCGAACGACACGCGCGTGCGCGTGCTGGCCTCGAAGAACAGGTTGCCGAGCACGGCGCCCTCGAGCACACGCGAGATCTTGCGGCGGCGCGCGATCGGCTGCATCACGTCGGCCACGCGAAACAGCGCCTCCACGGAGTCGCGCGAGAACTGATCGACCGACAGCAGTTGCGGACGGCCCTCGAACTGGATCTGGCTCGCGAGCGGCGAGGAATCTACGCTCTGCGTATGGACGACATCCTGGCTGCCACGCTCGACGATCTCGGACACGTAGCGCTCGACGATCTCGGGCATCGAGCGCGATTCCTGCGAATCGTCGGGCAGCAGCCAGGTGTCGAGCGCGCGGCGCGTCACGCCGATGCGGTTCGCGAAGGCCTCGCGGGTCATGTTCAGGCGACGCATGGCATCGCGCAGGAAGGCTTGCTGGGGGACGGTCATCGCGGGCTCGCTCCGGAAAGGTCATCAAAATATACGCATTGCGCATAATAGTCCGCCGCGAGCCAAAGTCAAGCCGCGTTCGCCGGAACGGCGTCCGGACGGCCGTCCGGCGTGTGCGAGAAGGCGCTGTACCGTCGCCGCCACGCACTACAATCGGTTACGAAATCGCGCACGCTGCGTTTGTATAATCGGGACCGGTCCCCGCCGCGTCAGGGGCGACGGGCCGATCCACACGGCATGATTTGCCCGATCCATACGGGCGTGACTCCAAGGAGAATGATGATGACTCGTTCGATTGCTGCTGTTCTGCTCGTTCTGACCGCCGCGCTGGCCGGCTGCAACACGGTTGCTGGTGCGGGCGAGGATATTTCGAGTGGCGGTCACGCCATCTCGAACACGGCCGAAAAGGCCAAGTAAGCATCGCGCGCCGCATGGCGCGCCTGCCGGAAAGTCAACGGGCTGCCTGAAAAGGCAGCCCGTCGTCGTTGGTGGCGCCGCCGTTCGGCGTCATTCCTCCTCGTGCGGCGCCATCGTGGCGGCCGCGCCGCCCGGTGCGCCGCGGCCAGCCTCGGCCTCCTGATACAGCGCGCGCAGCGCACGCGCGAGCAGGGTGTCCACCTCGCGCGGCGCGCCGTCGCGCGTCAGGATCGCCACCGGCGGTAGCGTCCAGTCGAGCGAATACGGCACGATCGCCACGCCGGCGATGTGCACGAGCTCCTCGGCGATGTCGGCCGGCACGATCGACACCGCGTTTTCGTTCGACGCGATGATCTCGCCGATCAGCCGCGACGAGTAGCTCTCCACGATCGGCACCGGCGGCGATACGCCGGCGCGCAGGAACAGGTCGGAAATCTGCTCGCGGATCGGCGTGTGCGGCGCGCCGAGGATCCAGTCGAGCTCCACGAGCTTTTCCCAGTTCAGCCGGCTGCGCGCGAGTCGCGCGGCCAGGCGCCGGCTGGCGATCAGCCGCGGCTTCTGCTGATGCACCACCTCGAAATGCAGCTCCGACAGATCGACGGTGGAGGTGGCGCGCGCGATCACCACGTCGAGCTGGTGCTCGCGCAGCTGCGCGATCAGCGTTTCGCTGGTGCCTTCGTGGATCGTCATGGTCAGGCGTTGCGGCACCTCGGCCTGGGTCTGCCGGATCGCCGCGGCGAGCGTCCGGCCCGAGATGAACGGAATCACGCCGACGTGGATGCGGGTGGCGTGGCCGGCCACCACCGCCTCGATGTCGCGCGTGAGGTGGTCGAGGTCGTGCAGCATGGCCTGCGCGCGCGCGAGCACCACGTTGCCCAGCGCGGTGGGCGTCATGCCGCGCGGGGTGCGCACGAACAGCGGGCCGCCGAACATGCCTTCGAGTTCGGCCAGCGCATTGGTGACGGCGGGCTGGCTGCTGGCCATCTGTTCGGCCACGCGCGTGAGCGAGCCGTACTGGCGAATCTGCAGCAGCAGGATCAGATGGCGGATCTTGAGGCGGTTGCTGAGCCGCCGGATCACCTCTTCCGTGTCGAATGCCACGATGCCGGCTTCCTGGTCATTATGAAAATGTGATGCGCCCATACTAATTCAAAATAGGGCGCCGATTGCGGCTGCCTAGAATCGCTTCCTCGAACTGCCACGCACCGCTGCCGGGATCGCCCGGCGCATCGATACGGAGAGGAGACGATGAACGAAGCCGATCGCCAGGCCGCCCTGGAATATCACCAATACCCGACGCCGGGCAAGATTTCCGTGACCGCGAGCAAGCCGCTCGCGACCCAGCGCGACCTCGCGCTGGCCTACACGCCCGGCGTGGCCGTGGCCTGCGAGGAGATCGTGGCCGATCCGGTCAACGCGTTCAACTACACGAGCCGCGGCAACCTGGTGGGCGTGATCACGAACGGCAGCGCGGTGCTCGGCCTCGGCAACATCGGCGCGCTCGCCTCGAAGCCGGTGATGGAAGGCAAGGCCGTGCTGTTCAAGAAATTCGCCGGGATCGACGTGTTCGACATCGAAATCACCGAAAGCGATCCGGACAAGCTCGTCGACATCATTGCCAGCCTCGAAGCCACCTTCGGCGGCATCAACCTCGAAGACATCAAGGCGCCGGAGTGCTTCACCGTCGAGCGCAAGCTGCGCGAGCGCATGAAGATTCCGGTCTTCCACGACGACCAGCACGGCACCGCCATTACCGTGAGCGCCGCGTTCATCAACGGTCTGAAGGTCGTGGGCAAGGACATTCGCGAAGTGAAGGTCCTTGCCCACCACCTTGAGGCCGTTGAGGAAAGCCGCCGACACCGTGATCGCCGTGCCGTGCTGGTCGTCGTGGAAGACCGGAATCTTCATGCGGTCGCGCAGCTTGCGCTCGACCGTGAAGCAGTCCGGCGCCTTGATGTCCTCGAGGTTGATGCCGCCGAAAGTCGCTTCGAGGCTCGCGATGATCTCGACGAGCTTGTCCGGGTCCGACTCGGTGACTTCGATGTCGAAGACGTCGATGCCGGCGAACTTCTTGAACAGCACGCCCTTGCCTTCCATGACGGGCTTGGACGCGA
>JASLEG010000195.1 GCA_030151225.1 Burkholderia sp.
CGAGCGAGACGAAGAACTGCGCGGTGCCCGGCAGCGTGAACACGAACACCTTCTGGGCGACGTGGGCGAGATACCAGATGCCGAGCACCACGCGCAGCAGCGTGGCGCCAAGGTCGGCGGGGCGGTTGGGATGCATGGCGAACTCCTGTTTCGGATGGGATGGAGCGAACTGTATTCGAACCATGCAAACCGAAAAATCGCCGATCCGGCTTAAATTACTTCCCAATCGAAATCAATCGAACCGCCTCGTGAAAAGCGCGTGCCCGCGCTCGCATCAGGCGAACGCGCCGAACACGCGTTCGAGGTCGAGATGCGCGCCGAGCGTATCGGCCAGCCGCTCGATCGACGCCTCGCGCAGCGCGGCCCAGTCCACCGCCTCCGCGCCGTCCAGCCCCGCCCAGTCGAGCAGCGCCGCGCAGGCGGCCGGCGCATCGAACAGGCCGTGCACGTAGGTGGCGAGGATCTGGCCATCGGCCGAGCGCGCGCCGTCGCCACGCACGCCGCGTTCGCCGTTCGGTTCGTCGATCAACAACGCCGGCGTATCGAGCGCCGGGCCGCGCGTCTCGCCCATGTGGATCTCGTAGCCGGCCACGTTCGCGCCGCCGCCGGCCAACTGGCCGGTGACGTTCACCAGCGTCTTGCGCGCCAGCAGCTCGGTCTCGAAATCGAGCAGCCCGAGCCCCTCGACTCGGCCCGGCTCGCCCTCGACGCCGTGCGGATCGTCGATGCCGCGCCCCAGCATCTGCATCCCGCCGCAAATGCCGATCACCTTGCCGCCGTAACGCAGGTGCCGCTTCAGCGCGGTGTCCCAGCCGTTCGCGCGCAACCAGGCCAGATCGCGCTGCACGCTCTTGGAGCCGGGCAGGATCACCAGGTCGGCGGCCGGAATCGGGCCGCTCTTCCAGTAGCTGAAATCGACGCGCGGGTGCGCCCGCAACGCGTCGTAATCGGTGTGGTTGCTGATGCGCGGCACGGCCGGCACCACCACGCGCAGCACCCCGGCCGCACGGTCCGACGCCTCGGTGCGCGCCAGGCTCGGCAGCATGTCCTCGGCGTCGAGCGCGAGCCCGTGCAGATACGGCACCACGCCGAGCACCGGCTTGCCGGTTTGCGCCTCGAGCCAGTCGAGGCCCGGCTTCAGCAGCGCCGGATCGCCGCGAAAGCGGTTGATCACGAAGCCGCGCACGCGTGCGCGCTCGCTGTCGGACAGGCAGGCGAGCGTGCCGAGCAGATGCGCGAACACGCCGCCGCGATCGATGTCGGCCACCAGCACCACCGGGCAATCCACACGCTCGGCGAAGCCCATGTTGGCGATGTCGCCCTCGCGCAGGTTGATCTCGGCCGGGCTGCCCGCGCCCTCGACGATCACCGCGTCGTAGGCGGCACGCAGCCGCGCATAGGATTCGAGCACGGCCTCGAACGCCACCGGCTTGTAGGCGTGGTAGGCACGCGCGTCGAGATTGGCGCGCGCGTGGCCGTGGATGATGACCTGCGAGCCGCGATCGCTGGTGGGCTTCAGCAGCACCGGGTTCAGGTCGGTGTGCGCGTCGATGCCGGCCGCGATCGCCTGCAGCGCCTGCGCGCGGCCGATCTCGCCGCCGTCCGCTGTCACCGCGCTGTTCAGCGCCATGTTCTGCGGCTTGAACGGCGCCACGCGCCCGCCCGCGCGCCGCACGAGCCGGCACAGGCCGGCGGCCAGCGTGCTCTTGCCGGCGTCCGAGGTGGTGCCCTGGATCATCAGCGCGCCGCGCGGGAACGGTGGCAACGAAGGCGGCGTCGAGGACGCGGGCGGCGGGCGATCGGAAGCGGTCATCGTGCGGGCAGGTTCGGGGGCGGAGGTCGACGGAAACGGGGCGGGGTCTCGCCGGCTCCGGACGCAATGCGGCCGGAGCGAAGGCCGCATTATCGCCCGCGCCGTTACAATCACGCGATGACTTCGCACCAGCTCACCTTCGTCCTCGGCGGCGCGCGCTCCGGCAAGAGCGTCCATGCCGAACGGCTCGCGGCCGACAGCGGCCGCGCCGTCACCTACGTCGCCACGGCGCGGCGCGTCGGCGACGCCGAATTCGACGCGCGCATCGCCCACCACCGCGCGCGCCGGCCCGACGACTGGGCGCTCGTGGAGGCGCCGCTGGCGCTGGCCGAAGCGATCGCCACGCTCGACGATCCGCGCCACTGCGTGCTGATCGACTGCCTGACGCTGTGGCTCGCGAACCTGCTCTGCCCGCCCGACGGCGAGGCCGTCGGCGACGCGGTGCTCGAGGCCCGGGTGGCCGCGCTCGAAGCGGCGCTGCGCGGCTCGCGCGCGCAGGTGATCGCGGTCGGCAACGAGATCGGCCTCGGCGTGGTGCCGCTCGGCGCCGAAACGCGTCGCTACGTGGACGAGCTCGGGCGCCTGAACCAGCGCATCGCCGCGCTCGCCACCCACGTCACGCTGGTGGTGGCCGGTCTGCCGATGGCGGTCAAGCGCCCGCCCGACGCAGCCACATCCGCCCCGGAGCCGCGATGCTGACGCTGTCCCTCGGCTCGGTCGCGATCCTCGCGGTGGCAGCCTTCCTGATCGACTGGCAATTCGGCGAACCGCGCCGCGCGCACCCGCTCGTCGCCTTCGGCCGGCTCGCGGGCGCGATCGAGGCGCGCCTGAACGACGGCCGGCGCGGCCGGCTGGTCGGCGTGGCCGCCTGGTGCCTGGCGGTGCTGCCGCCGGTGGCCCTCGCCACGCTGCTGATCGCGCTGCTGCCCTGGCCGTTCGCGGCGGCCATCCACGTGGCGCTGCTGTGGTTCGCGCTCGGCGCGCGCAGCCTGGCCGAGCACATCGCGCCGATCGGCGCGGCGCTCGTGCGTGGCGATCTGGCCGACGCGCGCGTGCTGACCGGCCGCATCGTGTCGCGCGACACGCGCGAGGCCGACGCGTCGGCGCTGTCGCGCGCGGCGGTGGAATCGGCGCTGGAGAACGGCAACGACGCGATCTTCGGCGCGCTGTTCTGGTTCCTCGTGGCGGGCGGGCCCGGCGCGCTGATGTTCCGGCTCGCCAACACGCTCGACGCGATGTGGGGCTATCGCACGCCGCGCCTGCTGCGCTTCGGCTGGGCCGCCGCGCGCATCGACGATGCGCTGAACTGGATCCCCGCCCGGCTCACGGCCGCCAGCTACGCGCTGCTCGGCGACACCGCCAACGCGTGGCGCTGCTGGCGCACCCAGGCGCGCCACTGGGACAGCCCCAACGCCGGCCCGGTGATGGCGGCCGGCGCGGGCAGCCTGAACGTCGTGCTCGGCGGCGCGGCCGTCTATCACGGCGAACTCGAAATCCGGCCCGAACTCGGTTCGGGCGCACCGGCCGCCCCCGAACACGTGCGCGCGGCGCTGTCGCTGGTGGCACGCACGATCATCCTGTGGCTCGCGCTGCTGCTCGCGGGCGGCGCGCTCTCGGTGGTCACCCAACATGGCTGACGCGCCGGTTCGCCCGGCTCGTCCTCGTTCCGCTTCATGACCGATTCCGCTCTCGTCCCGCCGCCGATCACGCACGGCGGCAATCCGCACGATGCCGCGCGCCGCTACGGCATCGCGCCCGACCAGTGGCTCGACCTGTCCACCGGGATCAATCCGGTCGGCTATCCGGTGCCGCCGGTGCCGGCCGAGGCCTGGCGCCGCCTGCCCGGCGACGACGCGCCGCTCGCCGCGCTGGCCGCGCGCTACTACGGCGCGCCCGATGCCGAGCACGTGCTGCCGGTGGCCGGCAGCCAGGCCGCGATCCGCGCGCTGCCGGCGCTGCTCGAGGCGGGCACGGCCGGCGTCGCGCCGCTCGCCTACAGCGAGTACGCGCCGGCCTTCGTGCGCCACGGTCACCGCGTGGCACCGCTCGCGATCGATGCATCGACGCTGCCCGACACGCTGCGCCACGTGATCGTCGGCAATCCGAACAACCCGACAGCCGATCGCATCGCGCCGGCACGGCTGCTCGACTGGCATGCGCAGCTCGCCGCGCGCGGCGGCGCGCTGATCGTCGACGAGGCCTTCGCCGATACCCACGGCGACGACGAGGCCGGCTCGCTCGCGGCCGAGACGCATCGCGACGGCCTGATCGTGCTGCGCTCGATCGGCAAGTTCTTCGGGCTGGCCGGCGTGCGCGTGGGCTTCGTGCTGGCCGCGCCGGCCCGGCTCGCGGCGCTGCGCGCGATGCTCGGCGCCTGGACCGTCGGTGGCCCGGCACAGCACGCGGCGGCGGCGGCGCTCGGCGATCTCGCCTGGCAGCAGGCCGCGCGCACGCGGCTCGCGGCCGACGGCGCGCGGCTCGGCGCCCTGCTCGCCGGGCATGGCTTCGCGGTACGGGCCACGCCGCTGTTCTGCTGGACCGACGATCCGCGCGCGCCGGCACTGCACGAATCGCTGGCCGCGCAGGGCGTGTGGACGCGCTTTTTCGCGCATGCGCCGAGCGTGCGGATCGGGCTGCCCGGCAGCGCGGCCGAATGGCAGCGGCTCGAGGCGGCGCTCGCGCATCATTCGGCAACGGCCGGGGCACGGTGATGCCGATGCGCGCGCCACGCTCCCGGCGTCTCGCCGCCTGCCTGCTGGCGGCCTGCCTCGCGCTGCCGTTCGTCGCCGCGGCCGGCGCGGCCGGCGTCTCCGCGACCGACGACGCCGGTCGCACCGTCACCCTGCCCGCGCCCGCCCGCCGCGTGATCAGCGTCGCGCCGCACGCGACCGAGCTGCTGTACGCGGCCGGCGGCGGCGCGGCGATGGTCGGCGCGGTGTCCTACAGCGACTATCCCGACGCGGCGCGCGCGCTGCCGCGCGTCGGCGACAACCGCTCGCTCGATCTCGAACGCATCGCCGCGCTGAAGCCCGACCTGATCGTGGTGTGGCGCCACGGCAATGCCGATCGGCAGATCGCGCAGCTCGAGGCGCTCGGCATTCCCCTGTTCCTCAGCGATCCGAAGCAACTCGACGACGTGGCCACCTCGCTGGACCGGCTCGGCGTGCTGCTCGGCACGCGCGCCACCGCCGACCTGGCCGCCGCCGATTACCGGCAGCGCATCGCGGCGCTGCGCGTGCGTTACGCGTCACAGCCGCGCGTGGAGGTGTTCCTGCAGATCTGGGACCGGCCGCTGACCACGCTGAACGGGCAGCAGATCGTCAGCGACGTGCTGAGCCTGTGCGGCGGCCACAACGTGTTCGCGGCGCTCAAGCCGGTGGCACCGACGCTCGGCGACGAGGCCGTGCTCGCCGCGAATCCGGAAGCGATCATCGCCACGGCACAGGGCGCGACCGCGAGCGACACCGCGCTGCCGAGCCTCGCGCGCTGGCAGCGCTGGCCGTCGCTGGCGGCCGTGGCGCGTGGCAACCTGTTCGCGATCGACGGGGATTGGCTGACGCGGCCCACGCCGCGGCTCGCGCTCGGCGCCGAGCAGGTGTGCAGGGATCTCGACGCGGTGCGGACACGGCGGCCCTGAACGGCCGTACCACCGCTCCACCGCTCAGTCGAGCGATTCGTCCCAGGCGCGCAGGCGCCAGCCGCCCGACTCGCGCACCAGCCACAGGCAACCGCCATAGGCGATGCGCCGCGCGAGCAGCGTGTCGAGCGACACGCCGAGCCAGTGTGCGGCCAGCGCGCGCATCACGCCTGCATGGGTGAGGCAGGCCACGTTCGGCGCGGCTTCGCCTGCCTGCGCGTCGAGCGCCTCGGCGAACGGCAGCACACGCGCCACGAACTGCGCCGCGCTCTCGCCACCGTGTTCGCGCGCGCCCATCAGGTCGGACTGCCAACGATCGAGCGCCTCGCGCCCGATCGCGTCCCAGCGCTGCATTTCCCAGGCACCGAAATCGATCTCGCGCAGGCGCGGCTCGATGCGCACGTCGGCCGGCAACCGTTCGCCGATCGCCTGTGCGACCGATGCGCAGCGCACGAGCGGGCTCGTCAGCACCTGCGCCGGCCAGCGAAAGCCGCGGGCCCGCAGGCGCGCGACGATCGCCCGCGCCTCGTCGGCCGCGTCGCCCGCGAGCGGCAGGTCGGACGCGCCGTAACACACGCCGCTCGCCACGGCCGGCGCGGGATGGCGGATCAGGACGAGGTCCATCCGAGCACCGTCAGATAGATCGCGAGTTCGGCCAGCTGCTGCGCGAAGCCGAGGCCGTCGCCAGTGTAGCCGCCGAGCCGGCGCCGCAGATAGCGCGCCAGCAGCGCGCGCAGCACCGCCAGCACCACGAGCGCCGCGAGCCCGGCGCGCCAGTTCGGCCAGAACAGCCACGGCAGCCCGCAGGCGGCCGCGAACAGCAGCGCGCCCGGCGACATGCGCCGCGCGACAGCCTTCGCCTTGCCCTCCTCGCGCACGTAGTCGAGCGAGGCCAGCAGGCTCACCGCCGTCACCCTGCTGGCCGCGTGCGCGGCCAGCAGGGTCCAGACGGCGAGCCGCGGTGGCAACGCGGCCAGCGCCTGCCACTTGATCGCGAGCGACACCACGAGCGCCACCGCGCCGAACGTGCCGATCCGCGAATCGCGCATGATGCGCAGCACGTCCTCGCGCGTGTAGCCGCCACCGAAGCCGTCGCAGCTGTCGGCGAGGCCGTCCTCGTGGAACGCACCCGTCACGACGAGCGTGGCCGCCATCGACAGCAGCACGGCGATGCCCACCGGCCACACGCGCGACGCGAGTGCGTACACGAGCGCCGCGAGCGCGCCGACCAGCACGCCGATCAGCGGCAAATGGCGCGCCGCGTGATCGAGATCGCCCGACGCGTAGCCGATCCGCTTCGGCACCGGCACGCGTGTGAAGTAGCCGAGCGCGACGAACAGGTAGCGAAGCTCGCGCAGGACGCGCATGGTGCGCTCCGCGTCAGGCATCGGGCGCGTCATCGCCGCGATCGTCGACACCGGCCGACTCGAAGCTCGCCATCTCGGTGACGAAGGCCACGGCCGCGCGCAGCAGCGGCAGCGCCAGCGCGGCGCCCGTGCCCTCGCCGAGCCGCAGGTCGAGCGCGAGCAGCGGCTCGGCGCCCAGATGCGCGAGCATGCGGCGATGACCGTTCTCGTCGGACACGTGCGAGAACACGCAGTAGTCGCGCACGGCCGGCTGCAACGCGGCGGCCACCAGCAGCGCCGAGGTGGCGATGAAGCCGTCCACCACGATCGTCATGCGCGCCTCGGCCGCCGCCAGATACGCGCCCGTCATCATCGCGATCTCGAAGCCGCCGAACGCGGCCAGCGCGTCGAGCGGCGCCCGTGCGTCGGCATGCAGCGCGAGCGCGGCCTCGAGCACGGCGCGCTTGCGGGCGAGGCCACGGTCGTCGAGCCCGGTGCCGCGGCCCACGCAGTCGGCGATCGGCACGCCGGCGAGGCGGCTCATCAGGCACGCGGCGGCCGAGGTGTTGGCGATGCCCATCTCGCCGAACGCGATCACGTTGGTGCCGAGCGCCGCGTGATGCGCGACGCGCGACGCGCCGGCCGCGAGCGCCGCGTGCAGTTGCGCCTCGCTCATCGCGCGCTCGCGCGCGAAGTTGCGCGTGCCGGGCCCGACCGGCAGCGACACGAGCTCGGGCGAGGCCGGCAACGGCGTGGCCACGCCCGCGTCGACGATCTCGAGCGCGCTGCCGGCCACCTTCGAGAACGCGTTGATGGCCGCGCCGCCGGCCAGAAAATTCGCCACCATCTGCGCCGTGACCGCCTGCGGATACGGGCTCACGCCCTCGGCCGCGACGCCGTGATCGGCCGCGAACACGATCGTCACGGGCCGCTCGATGCGCGGCGCGACGCGCTGCTGGATCAGGCCCAGCTGCAGCGCCAGCGCCTCCAGCTTGCCGAGGCTGCCGGGCGGCTTGGTCTTGGTGTCGATCACGCGTTGCAGCGTGGCGCGCAGGGCATCGTCGGGCGCGGCGAGGGTCGGGACGAGGCAGGAAGCGGTCGGGTTCATTGGGCAGGTGGTGGAATCGGATTGGGGAATGCGGGCACGCACGCTCATCGGCGCGCCTCGCGCAAGGGATCGTCGGCGCGAGCGGCAGCGGCGGGCCACGCCGGCACCAGCGCCTCGTGCCCGTCGCGCTCGATCAGCACGAGCGGATGACCGAACGCGGCGCTCGCGGCTTCGGCCGTCAGTACCTCTCGCGCGGGGCCGGCCTGCGCGCCGCCGCGGCCATCGAGCAGCAGCGCATGCGTGGCGAAGCGGCGCGCGAGATTCAGGTCGTGGCACGACAGGACCACGGTGCGCGGCGCGGCGTGCAGCCAGCGCAGCAGCGCATCGACGCAGGCCGCCTGGTGATGCAGGTCGAGATGCGCGAACGGCTCGTCGAGCAGCAGCAGCGGCGCATCCTGACACAGCGCGCCGGCCAGCGCCACGCGCTGCCGCTCGCCGCCCGACAGCGTAAGCACGTCGCGCGCGGCGAGCGGCTCGAGCCCGAGCAGCGCAAGCGCCTCGCGTGCCGCCGCGAAATCGGCCTCGCGCTCCCAGCCCGCGCCGGCCAGCTGCGCGTAGCGGTGCGCGAGCACGGTGTCGAACACGCTCGCCGAAAACACGTCGTGCCGGGTTTGCGGCATCAGCGCGCGACGGCGCGCCAGCGCATCGGGGCGCCATGCGTCGAGCGGCCGGCCGTCGGCTTCGACGTGGCCGGCGGCCGGCGCGGCGAGGCCGGCCAGCACCGTGAGCAGGGTGGTCTTGCCGGCGCCGTTCGGCCCGGCGACGCACCACAGCTCGCACGGCGCGAAGCGCAGCGACAGATCGGCCAGAAGCCGTCGCTCGCCGGCCGCGAGCGCGAGCCCGCGCGTGCACCAGTCGCCGATCGCCCTGTTCATCGCGCCGGCCCCCGCAGCAGCATCCACAGAAACACGGGCACGCCGATCAAGGCCGTGATCGCGCCAACCGGCAACTGTGCGGGCGCGATCGCGGTGCGTGCGAGCAGGTCGGCCGCCATCACGCCGGTGCCGCCCGCGAGCATCGCGGCCGGCAGCAGCATGCGCTGGTCGTTGCCGAACGCGAGCCGCAGCGCATGCGGCGCGACGAGCCCGACGAAGCCGATCGTGCCGGCCGTGGTCACTGCGGCGGCGGCGGCGAGCGAGGCGATCAGGTAGATGCGCAGCCGCAGCCGCGCGATCGGCACGCCGAGCGAGGCGGCGGCCAGCTCGCCGCGCAGCAGCACGTTCAGTTGCGGTGCCACGGGCACGGCCGCGCAGGCGGCGCACGCCAGCGCCGCGAGTGCGAACCACGGCGGCGCGGCGCCGCCGAGATCGCCGGCCAGCCAGAACACGATGCCGCGCAGGCGGCTGTCGGGCGCCACCGTCAGCATCAGCGTGACGAGGGCGCCCCAGCCCGCCGCGATCACCACGCCGGTCAGCAGCAGTCGCGGCGAGGCCTCGCGCGCGTCGCTGCTCGAGGCCCACGCATTGCACCGCGCAAGCGAGCGATGCGCGAGCCCGAGCACGAGCGCGATCGACAGCAGCGCACCGGCGAACGAGGCCGCGTCGACGAGCCACCACGCGGCGCCGGCGATCATCGCCGCGAGCGCGAAGCCGGCCGCGCCGCCCGACACGCCGAGCACATAGGGTTCGGCCAGCGGATTGCGCAGCAGCACCTGCAGCAGCGCGCCGGCCAGCGCCAGCAGCGCCCCGCAGCCGAAGCCGGCCAGCGCGCGCGGCAGGCGCAGCCCGCGCACGATCTCGCCCGCGAGCGGATCGCTGCCGCTCGACACGAGCGCGGCCAGCGCGCGCCACGGCGCGACCGGCACGCTGCCGATCGCGAGCGACGCCACCAGCACGAGCAGCGCCGCGAGCGCGAGCGCGGCCCAGATCGCGCGGGCCCGGGCACGCGTCATCGTGGCCGGCAGCGAGGCGCTGCGTGATGCTTGCGGGTTCATGCCGAGCCGTCCTTCACGTCGCCACGCGCGTCACTGTCCGCGCCAGCCGATCGTGACATAGGCACCGCGTCGCGGCGTGTTGTAGCCATAGGCAAGCTCGTAGTCCTTGTCGAGCAGATTGTCGAGATGAGCGCTGACGTACCAGGCCTTCGTGATGTCGTAGCGCGCCATGAGATTCACCACGCCGTAGCCGCCGAGCCGCTGGCCGAAATCGTCGCGCGCGCCGCTCACGAGCCACTCGCCGCCGATACGCCACGCCCCGAACGGCCGGCTCGCCGAGAACGACGCGAAGCGCCGCGCGCGCCGCACCAGATCCTGATCGCCGCTCTGGTCCACCGGATTCTGCAGCGTGGCCGACACGCGCAGCTCGGTTCGGCCGAGCCGCCCCTGCCACGCGCCCTCGATGCCCTGCACCTTGGCACGGCCGACGTTCTCGGCCGTGTAGACGAAACCGCCCGGCCCCGGCTCGTAGTCGATCAGATCGGTGTAGCGCGTCTGGAACACGCTCACCCGCATCACGCCGAGCGCATCCGACGCGTATTGCAGCCCGGCCTCGACCGAATGGCTGCGTTCGGGGCGAATCGCCGGGTTGCCCGACAGCGGATAGTACAGATCGTTGAAGCTCGGGGCGCGAAACGCGTCGGAATGGCTGGCGCTCAGTTTCCAGTGCTCGTTCAGGTCGAAGCCGTAGCCGAGATAGTAGCTGTTCGCGCCGCCGAAATCGGAATACTGGTCGCGGCGCAGGTTGGCCTGGAACTGGCTGTCGCCGACGCGCCCGGTGTAGCCGATCCAGCCGGAATTCACGTGCCGCTGCGGCGCCGCGTAGACATCCGAATCGAAGGCCTGATCGAGCCGCTCGTAGCCGGCCTGGAGCGTGTGCCCGCGCGCGAGCCGGAAGTCGTTCTGCCAGGTGTACTGGCGATTGTCGGTATTGAAATGGTCGGTGTAGGCCCCGTTCAGCCCGCTCTGGTTGCGATCGTTGCCGGTGGCCACGCGCAACTGCGTGGTCCACCAGTCGGCCAGCTTGCCGTCGGCGAAGGCCGAGATCTGCTGCACGCGGCTGTACACGGTGTTCAGGTCGGTGGGCAGGCCGTAGGCATCGTCGAAGCTGTTCGTGTCGTTCGACTGGAACCACGTGACGCCCGCCGTCCAGCCGTTCGCGAAGCGATGGCGCAGCGTGGCCGACACGCTCTCGTCGAGATTGCCGTTCGCGTTCGGATTCGCGCCGGGCTCGCGCGCGGGATCGATCGACGAGAAGCCGTCGGTCTTCTCGCGCGACACCGACACCGAGAAGGTGGTGCGCCCGTCCGCATCGAGCCGGCCCGACACGCCGGCCTGCTGGGTCTGCGTGTGGAAGCTGCCGTAACCGAGCGAGAAGTCGAAGCGCGGCGGATGGTTGCCGCCGTCCTGGGTGAACACCTGCACCACGCCGCCGATCGCGCCCGAGCCATAGAGCGACGACACGTTGCCGTTGACGATCTCCACGCGATCGATCTGCTCGAGCGGCAGCGCGGCGATCTGCGCGGCGCCGAGGCTGGCCGAATCGACGCGCACGCCGTCGATCAGCACCAGCGACTGGTTCGATTGCGCGCCACGCAGGAACAGCGTGGCGGACGCGCCGGGGCCACCGTTGCGCACGATCTGCGCGCCCGGCGCGAGCGCGAGCAGCCCGGGCAGATCGGTGGCGCTGCCGCGTGCGATGTCCTCGCGCGTGAACAGCGTGGTGGGGGGCAGCGCATCGGCGAGCTGCTGCGGCGCGCGGCTCGCGCTGACCACGATCGGGTCGAGCGCGGTGGCGGCAGTAATAGCCGGCGCCGAGCCGCCGGATGCCGGCATCGGTGCAGCGGCGCGCGAGGTCTCGCTACGCGGCGCGTCGTCCAGCGCGAAGGCCGCGCCGGGCAGACCGCACCACGCGAGCAACGCGGCACGCACGAACGGGGTACGCATGAAACCATCCTGTGGCAAGCGCGGCGCCTGCCTCCCCGCAGGTCCCGCCTCCGGAAGCCGCGCGCAGCGCGCTTCCCCGCTTCGGCCGGTATCCGGGCTACGACCATCCGTCCCGCCTTCCCGCGCGTCGGCTTGCACACGCAGTGGCTATCGTCGGTGCGCAGGCGCACCGAGCGTTTCGAGGGACGGCTCGCGCGAGCGTGCGTCATGCCGCCGCTCGCGCAGTCGCTTACCGTTGCGGGGGCAGCGCAGGTTGGCGAGCCGTTCGCGGCATCGCGCCCTGCTTCCCGTTTAACCGCGCGCCGGCACCCGTGGCAGGGCCGCCTCGCGCGCGTGCACCGAAGCGGCGCCAGTGTAGGAGCGGCATTTTTTCACGTCAAGAAACGCGCGGCCGCGCGTGCTCGTGCGAGTCAAACACGGGATGCCACGATCCCTTTCGAGGCCCGCATCACGGCTATGCCGCGCATTTCGCGGCAAGAAGCAGGGAAGTTACGTCTGGATACGTTACAAAAGTCGGACAGACGGGCTTTCCGCGCTAAAATGCCGGGTCTTTAGAGGACGCAGCAGATGCTCAACGAACTCGAAACCCTTTCTCAGAATATCGGCCGCCTGATTGCGCTGAATCAACGCCATCACACGGAGCGGCTCGCGCTCGAGGATCAGGTCGCGCAGCTGCGCACCGAATCCGAAGCCGTGCGCACCGAGCTCGAGCAATTGCGCGGCGAACGCAATGCCCTCGTCGCCGAGCGCGACACGCTGTCCGCGAAGATCGACGATGCGCAGGTCAAGCTCAACGCGATCCTCGAAAAGCTGCCGCGCACGAAGCAGGCGGCTGACGGCGAGAGCCAGCTCGATCTGCTCGACGCGCCGCAGCAGCCGGCAGGCGATGCCGCCAGCCACGGAGAACATGCATGACCACGAAGCAGATCGAAGTCTCGATTCTCGGCCAGTCGTACCGCCTCGCCTGCTCGCCCGAAACCGAAGCGGCGCTGCTCGAGGCCGTGGCGCGCGTCGATGCCGAGATGTCGAAGATCCGCGCCAACAGCTCGGTGCGCGGCACCGATCGGATCGCGGTGATGGCGGCGCTGTCGCTCGCCTCCGAACTGCTTCGCCTGCAGCAGAGCGTTCGTCACGGAGAAGCATTTCCCGCCGAGGAAATCCGGCGTACAATGCACCGCATGAACGAACAGCTCGGCGCGGTACTGGCCCAGCACGAAGCGCGCTGAAGCAGCGCAACGCGTGTAGAAAAGCGGTTCGGAATCCGTCTCGCGAGAGCGGGTTCGAAAAGGTTCTCTCAGCTTCCCTGCCTGGTTCGCCAAGGTCATATATTCCTTGAACCAATGCCTTGTGCACGGTTGCGGAAATTTGTAGCACGGGCGCGCGCGTCACTCTGTCTGATGTACCCGAAGTGCTGCTAACTGCGACCAATTCTGAACCTCAGGTTCAGGATGCCGGCCTAGCGGCCAAGGCGGGGACCTATTCAACGGCATCGGGCCTGGCCCGATGCCGTTTTCATTTGTGCCGCCGCGCCGACGATCACGGAACCACGCCATGCAATTCTGGTTGATGAAGTCCGAACCCGACGAGGCGAGCATCGACGATCTCGCCGCCGCCCCCGAGCGCACCCTGCCGTGGACCGGCGTGCGCAACTATCAGGCGCGCAACTTCATGCGCGACACGATGCAGATCGGCGACGGCGTGCTGTTCTATCACTCGAGCTGTCCCGAGCCGGGCATCGCGGGGCTGGCCGAGGTCTCGTCCACGCCCTATCCCGATCCCACCCAGTTCGATCCGACGAGCCCCTATCACGATCCGAAGTCGACGCGCGAGACACCACGCTGGTCGCTGGTGGACGTGCGCTTCGTGAAGAAGAGCGCGCTGATCCCGCTCGCGGCGCTGCGCGAGCACGACGCGCTCGCCGAGATGCGCGTGCTCGCGAAGGGCAACCGGCTGTCGATCACGCCCGTGACGCGCAGCGAATGGCGCTTCATCACCGAGAAGCTGATGAAGTGAACGCGCGGCGCCGGAACTCGGCACGGCTTTCATCGGCCTAACGCTCGCGCGATCGATACACGCACCGTGTGCCGACCGCCTCGACAAGACGCGCGGCCGCCACGTCATCCGTACGCGCCGCGCACCACCAGGAGCTCATACGATGAAAAAATCCGCTGCCGTTGCCGCCGCCACGTTCGCCCTCGCATTGTCGGCCATGATCCCGGCCGCCGCCCACGCGCAGGTCGCGCCGCAACCCGCCGGCGTGCTGTCGTTGTCGGCGCAGGCCAGCACCGACGTGCCGCAGGACGTGGTGGACATCACGCTGTTCTACGAGCAGGAAGCGAAGGATCCCGGCAGCCTCACCGCCGAGCTGAATCGACGCGCCGATACTGCGCTGTCGCGCGCACGCGGTGTCAGCGGCGTCACCGCGCGCACAGGCGGCTTCTCCGTGTACCCGAGCACCGATCGCGACGGCAAGATTTCCGCGTGGCGCGGCCGCACCGAGGTCGTGCTCGAGTCGCGCGATTTCGCGGCAGCCTCGAAGCTCGCCGGCGATCTGTCGAGCTCGCTGCAGGTCGGCAACGTGGCGTTCTCGCTGTCGCCGGAAGCGCAGCGCAACGCCGAGCAGAAGCTCACCACCGAGGCGATCCAGTCGTTCCGCGACCGCGCCGCCGAAGCCGCGAAGGCGTTCGGCTACAGCGGCTTCGCGGTCCGCGAGGTCAACGTCGGCGGCGGGCGCAGCGTGCAGCCCTATCCGCGCATGATGGCGATGGATGCGGCACCGGCCATGGCAAAGGCCGCCGCGCCGATCGCCGTGGAAGGCGGCAAGGCCACCGTCACCGTCAACGTGAACGGCTCCGTGCAGATGAAGTAAGGTGTCCTGCGCGTTGCAAGGCAGGTGGCAACGCGCGGCGCAGATGCGATGCACGAAGGCCCGACCGGCTCACACCGGTCGGGCCTTCGTCGTTTCGGGCTTCGGGTCGCCCGATCAGGCCGCGACGGCCGTGCGCCGCGCGCGGCGATACGACCACACCAGCATCAGCACGCCGGCCACGACCATCGGCAGCGACAGCCACTGCCCCATCGACAGGCCGAGCGCGAGCAGGCCGAGGAAATCGTCGGGCTCGCGCGCGAACTCCACCGTGAAGCGCGCGAGGCCGTAGCCGATCAGGAACAGCGACGACACGGCGCCGACCGGGCGCGGCTTGCGCGAGAAGAAGAACAGCACGAGGAACAGCGTGATGCCTTCCAGCGCGATTTCATAGAGCTGCGACGGATGGCGCGGCAACATCTGGTATTGCAGGAACACTTCGTTCAGATGCCACTTCGTGGCGAGCGCCGGGTGCTGCGACAGCCACAGCGCGTCGTCGCGCGAGGCGCCCGGGAACAGCATCGCCCACGGCGAATCGGGGCTCGTCACGCGGCCCCACAGCTCGCCGTTGATGAAGTTGCCGAAGCGGCCGGCCGCGAGGCCGGTGGGCACCATCGGCGCCACGAAGTCGGTCACCTGCAGCCAGGTGCGCTTGCGCTGCCACGCGAACAGCATCATCGCCGCGAGCACGCCGAGGAAGCCGCCGTGGAACGACATGCCGCCTTCCCACACGCGGAACACGTCGAGCGGATGCGCGAAGTAGTAGCTCGCCTTGTAGAACAGCACGTAGCCGATCCGCCCGCCCAGCACGACGCCGAGCACGCCGTAGAACATCATGTCGTCGATGTCCTTGGCGGTCCAGCCTTGCGCGGCCACGTGCGGCAACTTCAGGCGCACACGGCCGACGACGATCGCGGCAATGAAGCCGAGCAGATACATGAGCCCGTACCAGCGCACGGCCAGCGGGCCGAGATGAATCGCGACGGGATCGAAATTGGGGTGAATGATCATGAGTCGGTGTGGATGGTTGCTGAATCGGCGCGACGTGCATGCGTCGCGCCTGCCGTTTGACGGTCGGGGTCCGCTCCCGTTCACATCGTGCGCATCGGTGGGCCGCATGCGAGGCGCAGCTTGCGCGGCGATTGCGGCATCCGTGCGATGTCCGTCCACGCCGGTCCGTGCCGCGTGACAGGCCGTAATGATGTCATAAAAGACCGCCTTCACACGACATCGCGAAGGCGAACCGCGCGAAACGGTGCACGCGAGGCGCGCCGGGCCGGGAAAGCCTGCCTCGACGCGCATCCCGTGCTTGCTTCTATAATGCGCGGACAGCCAGGCCGGCCCGCGAGCCGGCGGAGACCCTTATGAGAATCACGCTTCTGCGTGCAACGGTCGCCGCGCTGCTGGCGGCGAGCGCTTGCGCGCACGCCCAGCAGCCGGCCAGCGGCCCGTTGCTCGCGCAACGCCGCAACTGCATGGCCTGCCATGCCGTCGCCAATCCGCTGATGGGCCCGTCGTTCCACGCGATCGCGAGCCGCTATGTGGCGCGCCCCGATGCCGAGGATCATCTCGCGCAGACCATCGTGCACGGCAGCGTGGGCGTGTGGGGCTCGGTGCCGATGCCGGCCAATACGCAACTGACCGACGACGAGGCGCACACGCTCGCGCAGTGGATCCTGAGCCTGAAATGACGAAGCGGCGCGCCCGGCGGGATGCCGGGCGCGCCGCTTCCGGTCCGGCCGTGATCAGTGATCGGCGGCCGGCGTGTTGCGGTTCGCGAGCGCGTCCTCGACGGCCTCGCTGACCCAGCGCTCGAGCTGCGGCGCGAGCGCCGTCACCACCTGCTGCGACACCTCTCCCACCAGCCACGCCGCATGCTGCTGCACGGCTTCGCGGCTGTGCGCGTCGATCAGGTCGCGGCCTTCGCCGGCCAGGTAGCTGGCCACCTGCCCCTGCAAGCGCTCGGCGATCCGGCGCGAATCGATCTGCGGCGGCCGCGGTTGCGGCACGCGCACCGCGGCGGCCGCGGCGAGCAGTTCTGCCGGCGGCGAGGCTTCGGCATCGACGAAACGCGCCGGCACCGGGGTGGCGGCATCGAAGGGCGTCAGCTGGTCGAACACCGGCGGCGGCAAGGCGTCGGCGCGTTGCCGCGCCGATTCGGTGCGCTGGGCGAGATCGTCCGGGCCGGGTTCGGGCGAGGGCTCGGAGGGCGGCTCCGGAAGCGTTTCGGCGGCCGGCGGTGCGACGTCGTCGGCTTCGCGCAGCGCGTAGGCGAGCGGCTCGTCGGTCGGCGCGTCGTGCTCGTCGTCGCGCACGAGGATCGCGGGCTCCGGTTCGACGACCGGCGGCGTTGCCGGCAGGGGTTCCGGCGCCGCGGCAAATTCGCTGGGCACCGCAGGCTCGGAGGCGACGAACAGCGCTTCGGCGGCGGTGGGCGCGGCGCTCGGGGCTGCCGACGATGCGGCCTGGGGGCTGCTCGCCGTCAGCGGCTCCGGCGCACCCGCGAACTCGGGCGGCACGGCGGGCTCGGGGGCGAAGAAGGACGGCTCGGAATCGGTGTGTGCGGCAGGTGACGGCGCGAGCGGCTCGGGCCGGATGCCCGTGGCGTCGGGATCCGAAACGGGCGGCTCGTGCGTCTGCAGAGGCTGCGGCTCGGCGAGCATTTCCTGCGGCACGACTTCGGGCTCGGATGCAACGAATGGCGCTTCGGCCTGCGTCGGCTCGATCGCGGCAGTCGGCTCGTGCAACTCCAGCGGCTGCGGCTCGGCAGCCAATTCCGGCGGCACGACTTCGGGCTCGGATGCAACGAATGGCGCTTCAGCCTGCGTCGGCTCGACCGGCGCCGCCGGCTCGTGCGATGCCAGCGGCTGCGGCTCGACAGCCAACTCCGGCGGCACGACTTCGGGCTCGGATGCAACGAACGCTGCTTCAGCCGCCGTCGGCTCGACCGGCACGATCGATTCGCTCGACTGCAACGCCGCAGGCTCCGCCGCACCTTCCGATGCAGGCGCAACCGGTTCGCGCGCGTCCGGCATCGCAGGCGCGACTGCCTCGCGCGCCAACTCGAGTGCCCCCGCCGCGCTCGGCAACGCCGTCGCGAGCCGCGACGCCGGCAGCGCGTCGCTGTCCGCCTTCGCAGGCGCCGCGTAAGCGGTGGAAAGCGGCCCGCGCGTCTCGGGCGCGGCGAGCCCCGAAGCCGCCACGCCGGGCGCGACCTCGGGCGGCTGCTCGGGCTGATCGGTCGCGCGCGGCGGCATCTCGGCACGCGGCGCGGCGTGAGTGGGAGTGGAAACGGGAACCGAAGCGGACGGCGACGTCGGCGGCACGGCCTTGCCGGGCACCAGCACGTCGGTCAGAACGGGAATGTCGAACTCGTTGTTGGCGTCGGGCATGTTGGCTCCGGGCGCGACTAGCCGCCTTGCTTGTAGTTGTTCAGCGCGTAGCCGCGATCTCGATAGAACCGGTAGCGGTCGCGACCGGTGGCGAGCTCGTCGGGCGTGTTGCCGACCACCTCGAGCAGCCGCGCGAACCGCGCGAACTGCGCGGGCACCTCGGCGCCGAGATTCAGCAGCACGCCGTCGTGCGGCGCGCGGGACGGATCGGAGGTCAGCACGATCGGCGTACTCGACGCCTGCGGGCTGTCCACCGAGCAGTGAGGAATGAAGTCGAGCGGCGAAAAGGTCCAGAGCCGCTCGTCGAGCGCGCGCAGGCGCGCCGGCTCCGCGCAGACGATCACGGGTTGCCCCGCCAGATACGCCTTGCGCAGCAGCCGGCAGGCATACGCGAGCGAATCGCCGACGTTCGAATGAAAGTCGATGCGCGTCATCGCATGCCCTGCCCGCTCGCGCAGCAGCCGATCGTCACGACAGCGCTCACGCGCTCGCGCGGTCGATCAGGAACTGCGACAACAACGGCACCGGACGGCCCGTCGCGCCCTTCGCCGCGCCGCTCTTCCACGCGGTACCGGCGATGTCGAGGTGGGCCCACGGGTAGCTCTCGGTGAAGCGCGACAGGAAGCACGCCGCCGTCACGCTGCCGCCCGGACGGCCGCCGATGTTGGCCAGGTCCGCGAAGTTCGACTTCAGCTGCTCCTGGTACTCGTCCTCGATCGGCAGGCGCCAGGCCGGGTCGCCCGCTTCGCGCGAGGCGTCGAGCAGCTCGCCCGCGAGCGCGTCGTCGGTCGAGAACAGGCCGCTGTTGTGATGGCCCAGCGCGATGATGCAGGCGCCCGTGAGGGTGGCCACGTCGATCACCGCGGCCGGCTTGAAGCGCTCGGCGTAGGTCAGCGCGTCGCACAGGATCAGGCGACCCTCGGCGTCGGTGTTGAGCACCTCGATCGTGAGGCCCTTCATGCTGGTGACGATGTCGCCCGGCTTGGTGGCCAGGGCCGACGGCATGTTCTCGCAGGTCGGCACGATCGCCACGACGTTGAGCTTCAGGCCCATTTCGGCCACCGCGCGCATCGTGCCGAGCACCGAGCCGGCGCCGCACATGTCGTACTTCATCTCGTCCATGCCCTCGCCCGGCTTCAGCGAGATGCCGCCCGTGTCGAACGTGATGCCCTTGCCGACCAGCACCACCGGCGCGGCCTTGGCGCTCGCGCCCTGGTAGTGCAGCACGATGAACTGCGGCGGCTCGACCGAGCCGCGCGTGACCGACA
>JASLEG010000392.1 GCA_030151225.1 Burkholderia sp.
GAACCATGCGCGCCGCTCCCTATCCTCCCGATCAAATGCCGCCGGAGGTCCGGTCCCTACATGACGACATGCCCGGCGATCAAGGCCGGCCGTACCCAGGGTTGGGCGAGTGCTCGCCATCCCGGTGACGACGCCTGCTCCTTGCGCGCCTGGGTGGCCTGGATGTCCTTGATCTCCTCCCGGACTTCCTGGCGTGTCTCGCGAACCTGCATCAGGGCCTGGCGGGCGGCATCGGTCTCGTCCTGCTCGACCAGCCAGCGGGGACTGAAGGGCAGCCGCGTCATGCCCAGCAGCAGGGCCAGCGACGGGACCACCGCGACTCCGATCATCACGCGCCAACTCCAGCTGTCCTGCAGGCCGAAGCCGACCAGGGCGGCGATGAGGATACCGACCCCGATCGACACGTTGAAATAAGTGACCAGCCGGCCACGCTTGTCCGGTGGCGCCAGTTCGGCGATATAGGTTGGCACGATCTGGGTGCAGCCGCCCACCGCGAAGCCGAGCACCAGCCGCGATGCACCCAGCAGCCAGGCATTCGGCGAGGCGGCCGCTGCCACCACGCCGATCACATAGATGGATGCGACCACCATGATGGTGCGGCGACGGCCGATGCGGGCCGACAGCTGGGTGCAGATCAGCGAGCCGGCCACGGCACCGGCGAGAATCGCGGCGGTGACCAGCTCCTCGCCGACATGGGACAGCGAGAAATCGCTGGAGATCTGGCGCAGGGCACCTGAAATAATGCCTGTGTCATAGCCATAAAGGCCGCCGGCGATCGCGGCGACGGATGCGATCATGGTCATGTATCCGGATGCGGACAATGACGTAGCGGGTGACTGATACTGCGAGTCCGATTCCATACAGCACTATCTCCTCAGCTGTGACGGTGCCTGACCGTCATTCGTTCGAGTCGATGAACATGCCTTGTCCAGTGCGCGGGTGGGTGCCTTCCCTTGCCGTTGACAGTTATAGGCCGGACCCGCCGCGCAGGTCCAGCCCCGGATAGGGTCAGTGGTGTCCGGCCAGTCCGTCAGGCTTGCGCAAGACCTTGTGCATGTGACGCGGATCGAAAGTCCCGTCTTTCAGGGCATGCTCGATCTGTTCCAGACTGCGGCCGGCGGTTTCGGGAAGGCAGCGCAGCACGAAGATGAAGCCGATCACGTTGAGCAGGCCGTAGACCACCATGGCGCCGCCCACGCCCAGGGTGTCGACCATAGTCAAGGCGGTGGCCGTGCAGAGCACATTGGCGCCCCACAATGTTGCAGAATGCAGGCCGGTGGCCTTGTCGCGGATGCCGAGCGGATACACTTCCGAGCCCAGCAGCCAGGCCACGGCTTGAATGCCGACGGAGTTGAAGCACATATAGACCAGCAGGCAGGTCACCACCAGTGCACCGTGGTAGTGGCCACCCAGGTTCCACTGGAAGACGGCCCCCATGCCGAACAGGGCCAGGGCGGCGAAGGGCAGGGTATACATCGGAAGATGGCGACGCCCGACATGGTCGACGATCATCTTGCCGGTGAAGGTCATCACCAGATAGACGATCGCCACGCCCAGTGCGGCGTAAAGCGCGGCGCCGTGTCCAAAGCCGGCCTTGGAAAGAAAGGTCGGGGTGTAGTAGATCATCATTTCGATGCCGGTCAGCTGGGTGAATGCCGCCACCCCCAGCCCGGCCACCAGGGCGGGTCGCACCCATGGCTGCAGCAGTCCGCGCCAGCCATGGTCGGCCGCGGCGGCCTTGCGGGCGAAGACATCCTTGATGTCGGCGATTTCCTCGCGGACGTCCTGCGGGTCATCGCGCACCTGCAACAGGGTGTCGCGAGCCTCCCTGACGCGGTCTTGTTCCACCAGCCAGCGCGGACTGAACGGCAGTCGGGTCATGCCCAACAGCAGCAGCAGGGAGGGAACTGCCGCGATGCCGATCATCCAGCGCCAGCTGAAGATGTCCTGCAAAGCCACTCCGACGACGGCAGCAGCGAGAATTCCCAGACCGATCGACACGCAGAAATAGGTGACCAGCCTGCCGCGCATTTCGGGGGGGGCCAGCTCGGCGATATAGGTCGGAACGATCTGGGTCGAGCCGCCGACCGCGAAACCGAGGATGAGGCGCGAGATGGCCAGTGCCCAGGCATTGGGGGACAGCGCACAGGCGATCACTCCGAAGGTGTACACGGCGGCAACGATCATGATCGTGCGCCGTCGCCCCAGCGTGGCCGACATTCGAGTGCAGATCAGCGATCCGGCCACCGCGCCGACGAGGATGGCCGATGCCACCAGCTCGGATCCCGTGGATCCCAGCGAGAAGTCATGCGATATCTGCAAGAGAGCGCCGGATATGATGCCGGTGTCATATCCGTATAGACCTCCAGCTATGGCTGACACGGATGCAATGACGCGCATGAAGGATGTTGCCGACATACCTTGCTCGGCGGAAGTTGCATACTGGGTGGAAGCGGTTCTTTCGTTCAATATTCTGATCCTGTGTATGTCGTCTGTCGATCAAGATCGTCATCCATGGGATCCGATCAAACTGCCGTGTCACGGATTGATCCGCAATGGTGTCGCCGATGTCGGCGCGATACAGTCACGCGACTGCATGCATCCCGAATATGTTCAGGACGTCTTGATGTGCATTCCATGGAAACGGAATGGACGGCATGTGCCAGTGCACACAGACAACATACCGCAATGGATCGATATGTCCAGCCGATGCCAGACATATGCAAATACATTGTGTTATTTATCTGGACGTCTATACGTTCGTTGAAGATTGGATTGATTGTCGGCGCGGCAAATGGCGATGCCGGCCGAATCGATGACATGACGGGGATTTGGGGGTGGTCTCCGGCAGCAGGGGCGCCTGCTTCGTCCTGCGCATCCGTCGCCCGATCATTGTGCGTCAATATGTCACACTGGTGGCGGGGGCGTCATGCCGTCGCCGGCTCCTCCGGAGGACGTCACGCATTTCCGCGGCCTGCGCTGTTCCGCCGTCGCCGTGGAGCAGGGCCAGGCGGAGCGCGATGCAGCCGGAACGGGCTGCAGGATGCGTCGCCTCCACCGCGGACGGCTTGCGCGGGCAGGAGCGGGCCGGAGGGTCTGCTGGCCGAGGGTGCGGGTGGATCAGCCGCCGTTGAGCACGACCTGGTAGCCATTCGAGGTGCGCTTGGTCAGCAGGATCTGGGTGCTGCTCTTGCAGGTTCCGTACAGATACGGCTCGGACAGGGCTGCGGCGTTGTTGTAGCTGTCCACGGGTGGATCGAATACCACCGATGTGCCGGGCAGCGACTTGCAGTTGTCTATCTTGGAGAAGTATTCAATAAATCCACCGTATGACGACTTCAGGCCGATGGCTCCGTTGTTGACGTTGATTTCGCCGATCAG